>JALXCE010000129.1 GCA_026991055.1 Caldifarciminota bacterium
CGATCACCACCAGGTTCGGCATGGTCTGGATCATCTTATGGGCTTCCTGTGGTGTTACCCAGTTTATGCTACCCTTTACCTCTGCAACCAGTTGTTTTGGGGACTTAACCTGTGCGTTAAGGCCGGTTGCAAGGAATCCCAGCATCACTATTGCAATTAGTTTGTTGTGTAACCTCATGGCTTTTACCTCCTTTTAAAGGTTTCTCAGGGTGGGAGGGGGCTTCGCCCGAAGGGCGAAGCCCCCTCCCACCTGGCGTTTTATTTCAATCTATCAATCTCCCAGAGTGTTCCTCTTGCAGGTCCAAGCTTCATATTTACGGGCATCCTCGTGTATTCATAGAGTGAGCCGTCATAAACCGAAACGTCTTTTGCACCTGCAATAAACTTCAGGATAATCCATCCACCTGCCCCGCAATGGCCTGCATTACAGTAAACTGCCATAGGTTTATTGAGGTCCAGACCAACCTTCTGGGCAAGCTTCAGGGCCGCATCTTTTGTCGGGAAGCAGTAGGCATGTCCAACTTTTCTGTATATCTTGCCGATAAAGTAGTTGTAAGCTCCGGGGATGTGTCCGTATCTCGCTGCTTTTGCATCTTTTGTTTCTCCCATATACATCCAGGGTGGACGAATATCAACGATCTGAAGCCCAGTGTATCTTGCCACGAGTATGTCGTCAAACACTGTTAGGACGTTTCTCCTTACCTTTGTGATTTTGAATGTGCCTCTTTTCTTCATTACAAGTCCTTTCTCGATGGGACGTCCCTCGTCAAGCCACTTTGTGATTCCACCATCAAGAATAGCAATGTTGTCCATGCCGAAGTAGTACATAGTCCAGAGAGCACGTGAGGCATCGTTTGCCCGCTTTGGTGTCCCCTTGGTGCTGGCGTAAACAATCACAATGGAATTGTTATTCACTCCCGCATAACGCATGAGCTCCTCAAATCTCGCTGGAGTGGGCAGGAATCTTGGAATACCGTTTCTGTCATCTGTAAAGTCTTTCCAGTCAATATTCACAGCACCGGGCAGGTGACCCCTGAGATACCTTGATTGTGAGCGGACGTCAATTAGCACGATGTTGGGATTGTTGATATACTTCGCGAGCCATTCAGTGGTGACTATATGGGTTGGTGGTATGGTCTGTGCCCTAACAATGGACACGACCATGAAAACACCAATCAATACCACATATTTTAGCTTACGCATGGTTTTTTTACCTCCTTTTAACAGCCCTCTTCCTCTCCTTCTCCCTCATCTTCGGGCTCTTCTTCTGGCTGCTGAAGCTGTACCTTTACAGGTTGCCTTTTCTCTGGTTTCTTTATTTGAGGCGGTGCGGCAGGTGCTTTTGCCACTGTGCCACCGTGCAGCCAGGCCCTGTAGCCTCCTTTGAGCTGCCAGGCATCATATCCGGCTGCCCTCAGCAGGGCCAGGATGTAGGGTGATATGGATTCGTCAGGGCAGTAAATGATGATCTTCTTGTCCTTTGGCAGGTTGTTTATGTACTGGGGAGAAAAGAGTTCGCGGTAAGGAATATTTATCGCTCCCGGTATATGTCCTTTTTTGTACTGCGATGCTGGCCTCAAGTCGATAATGAGGAAACCGTTTGAGCCGCTTGCGAGCATTGCTTTCAGCCCTGTTGGAGTTACCTCATATTTGAAATTTCCTCCGATGGTGTTGAGAAAATCACCGGCATTTCTGTAAAACTCAGAATAGCCGGCAAATGCCACACCACCTATGAGGAGAAGAAGGAGAGACAGTTTCCATTTCATATTATCACCTCCAGGCAAATTCATGCCTCTTGAAGTTCTTTTTCAATCTCTTTCTTATACTCTTCAATCCATTTTTCACGCTCTTTGACCATCTCTCTCCACCACTTGTAGTGGTGTTCGTAGGCATAGAGCTCGTTTACATATCCGGTGAACATGGAGAAGAAGGACTGGCGTTCCTCGGGCATAAAGGCTGCCATGTAGATGTGCACGAAAAGCCCCATGAGGACGAGCCCAACTGCGAGGAAGTGGACAGCTATTGCCCATCTAACGAGGGTGACACTTCCGAGATGGAATGCCATAATGGGGCCAGTAATGGCTATAAGAATTGTTCCAATGGCAACATCCCACGCGTAGAGCTTTTGACCACCATTGTAGATTCCCTGAGGAGGAAGCTGAACCTTTTTGCCAAGTATTTGCATGCCTTTGTAGTAAACCCAAAGGATGTCATCCTTTGTCAGTAGTAACATGTTTTTGAAGTAGCCCCAGAGATAATTTTTGTAGCCAAAAACTGCGTAAATAAGGAGTACGATAATCCACAGGACTCCGGTAAATATGTGAAATTTCAGCATATTTGCCCGCGTGCCAAAAATCTCCATCCACATTTTCTGCCAGAAGTGGGGGGTGAACTTGTAGTATTTTGAGATAATGAGGGCTGAGCCCGTTATAAGCTCGATAAACCATACTGTGGCGTTGAACCAGTGGAGATAAATGGTGGCAATATCGTGCTTTTTGATCTTCTTTTTCTTGAGCTCTTCCCTCTCCTCAAATGTTAACGGTAAGAATTTTTCAAGGATTTCTTTTCTCATTTTTCTCCACTCCTTTTATTCAAATTTATCTTCACCTTTGAAAAGCTGGATGAAGTAGGCAACTGATGCTCCAAGGAAAGAGGCCACCACACCAAGTCCAAGTAGAGGTTTTAAGAGCTTCTCCCATATTGAAGCAGGTGTTGGAAGCTTGGGCTTTCTCGGCGGGAATTTATTGATTATCAGGTCAACTTTTTTCTCGTCTCCGATGTAATAGACGTTGGGTCCGATATTAACCTCTTCTGAAGTTATACCGCGCGCACCCTCCTCGTAAACCAGCTTGTAAACTTCACTCGTGGGGTCTTCGAGGTCACCAAAGACCTTGGCACCGGTTATACAGGTCTCAACACATGCAGGCTCGAGGCCCTTTTCAAGTCTCGGTGCGCAGAAATCACATTTATCCACTTTTTTAAGGGTGGGATGAACATAACGTGCACCATAGGGGCATGCCTCCACGCAGTATCCACAGCCTATGCAAAGGTCGTAATCTACCACTACGATTCCATCTTCGCGCTTAAAGGTTGCACCAGTAGGGCATGCTTCCACGCACGTAGGATGGTCACAATGATTGCATTGACCCACATAAAAAGCAGCGACTAAATCAAATAATCCTTTTCCTCCAAGGGACTGGGGATAGGTTGGTTTTACCCAGGTTCTGTGTTCGTTTTCAGCCACTCCCCACTCTGCCTTACAGGCGAGTTCACAGGCATGGCATCCAACACATTTCTCAACGTTTATGACCATTGCATATTTTGTCATTTCCTAATCCTCCTTAGCATCCTTCCTCTTCTTCCTCTTCCTGTGGCTGAGGTTGCTCGGGCTGGACATTTGCGGGTTTCTGAATCTTTATGGTCGGAGTCACATGAGCCGCTTTCATTTCTTTTAGACGCTCTTCGTATCCCTCGGGCGTGTATTCAAGGAGTTTGCCATTCTTTTCGATCTTCACAAAGTTCACCCTCATACCTGTTGTTCCTGTGATGGGGTCCGGTTTGATTTTGGTCATCAAGAAGGAGTCCGAAATACCTTTGTTGTAAGCTCTCCTCATCATGGGATTTTTCTGTCCGAATCCGTGGACAATGAATACGCAATCATCTCTGATACCCGGTGTCACGAAAACCTTTACTGGACCCTCTTTGACACCGTCCTGATTAACGAGATAAACCTCGTCTCCATCCTTTATGCCCATTTTTTCTGCTGCCTTTTCGTTGAGCCACACCCTGTTTTCAGGGTAAATTTCATCCAACCATTCGTTATTCACCGTCCTTGTGAATGAATGGACAGGGGAGCGGCCATAAATGAGCCTGAAATAGCCCTTAGGTGGCTCATCAACTGGTTCGAAGACTGGAATCGGACTAAAGCCTTTGGCAGCGAGCTTCGTCGAATAAAGCTCAATCTTGCCGGTTGGAGTTCTAAATCTGAGATTACTTGTGTCATAAGGCCTGCCAGGGAAACTCATAACTCCTTTGTTGGTCAAATCCCCAAGTGAAATGTTTAAGGGCTCGAGGATTTTATCGATCATCTCCTCTTCGCTGTTGCATGGTAAGCAGTTTTTGAGTCCAAGGCGTTTAGATACTTCTTTGGCAATCCAGAAAGGTCCTTTTGACTGGAATAGTGGTTTTACAACAGGCTGACGGATTGCTACATAAGGATCGGTCCAGTTGGAGACGACAAAAGGCAGGTCATATCTTTCAAGGTATGTGGCCTCTGGAAGAATGACATCGGCATAGAGTGAGGGGTCGGTTGGCAGAATATCGATGGCAACGAGCAGATCGAGTTTTTCAATTGCTTTAATTGTCCTCTCGGGCTGTGGAATGGATTGAATTATGTTTGTTCCATAGGTGATCCAGGCTTTTATCGGATAGGGCTTACCTGTTAGTGTAGCATCTACCACACATTGTGATGGCACACCTTCCTCGTGGAACGGATAAATATGTTTGCCACTTGCCTCACAGACGTCTTTTGACGGTTTCTCCTGCTTAGGGCATGGACATTTGGATTTCTTAAGAGGGGTCGGGAGGAAATAGCCTCCAGGTTTTCCCCATGAACCGAGGAGTGCAACCAGAATAGCTATCGCTCTTGATCTCTGAACATCGTTTCCGTACCACACCGTATGTCGTCCAGGATGGACAAGAACAGATGGTTTTCTAATTCCCATCTCAACAGCAATTTCTCTGATGGTTGAGGCAGGGATGTCTGTGACCTTTTCTGCCCATTCCGGCGTAAAAGGCTTTATTGCCTTTTTAAGTTCCTCAAATCCGTACGTATATCGGTTGACGAATTCTTTATCGTAGAGGTCTTTTTCAATTAGAACGTTAATCCAGGCAAGAATAAGAGCAGTGTCAGAGCCTGGCCTTATTGGTAGCCACCAGTGTGCCTTGGATGCGGCTGTGGAGAATCTGGGGTCTACAACAACAATCTTTGCACCTCTTCCAATAGCCTCGGCAAATTCTCTCACCTGTCCCGTGTGAATATTTTCACCAAGATGTGAGCCTATAAGCACAATCATGCTTGCATTGGGTAGATCGAGCCGCTCAGGGGAGCCGGGTGATGTGCCAAAAGTGAGTTTGAATGCCACATCTCTTGGCCCTTTACAGTGGTTGAAGGATGCAACGGCAAAATTTACAACCCCCCAGCTGGCAAATACGGATTTCAACAGCCTTGATGAGACTCCATGGGGGAACATGGCAATTGCCTCGGGCCCGTATTTTGATTTTATGTCTTTCAGTTTATCAACCATGTAGTCCAGCGCTTCATTCCATGAAACCCTTCTCCATTTGGCTTCACCACGTTTCCCCACTCTCATGAGCGGGTATTTCAATCTATCTGGGTCGTAGAGAGTCTTGAGCCCCGCATTACCACGTGCGCATATTTTTCCACGGTTGTTGGGATGAAGTGGGTTTCCTTTGATCTTCACCAGTCTTCCGTCTTTCACTTCACCAATTATTCCGCATCTCCAGAAGCACATCTCGCAGGTGGACGGGATTTCTGTTACACGCTCCCTGCCGTGCCAGGTAGTGGGCCGGCGCTGTGCCCGCACGAGACCGGTAGGGAGGATGGTTGTGCCTGCCACAAGGGCAGTTCCTTTCAAAAATTGTCTACGAGTTAACCTCCCATTACTCATAAAAAACCTCCTATTCAATGTTCTTATGAAAGATACTGGCTTTCTTCCTCATAATTTCAATGAGGATGTCTTTCATCAGATCACAGATTTCCACAATTCTTTTATCTTCAAGTGAGTAATAAATTTTGTGGCCATCACGTCTCATTCCGACAACTCCTGCATCTCTTAGAATCTTCACGTGTTGTGAAATATTCTGGATGGGAACACCCACTTTTGAGGCTATCTCAGAAACCGATTCCTCTCCATCGGATAAAACCTTTATAATGGCGATTCTAACAGGGTTAACGAAGGCCTTGCACAATTCCGCCTGAAGGTGTGTCAATTCGTTGAGATAAGTCTCTTTATCCATAGTACAAAAATTTTAAGTAATTAAATTAATAATGTCAAATATTTTATAAAAAACAATTTGTCTAAAATCCTATTTTTAAATGATACTAATTCTCAAAATCGCGGGATTTATTGGAGCAATTCGTTGAAACTGGGTGAAAATTGGCTCAAAGGGGAAAGATTTATGTGAGGATTTCTTAGAGCCAAATATCTCTTTCAAATCTTCTTCTCCCGCGCAGTAATACTTGTGGAGAAAAGTTTGATGTATTGATTTTTTTTTAAAATTTCAAGCGGAATACCCCCACCCATCACCCTCCCCCGCGCAAAGAGCGGGGGAGGGAAAGTTTTTACTGACTTAAGATTTCTTGTAATTAGTTTTTCATGCTAAGTTGCACAAGCGAGACTTTTTGGAAAGTTTTTCTAAAGACTCGGTCTACAAAGTTTGGCCCGCAAGGATGGAGAAATAATCATGTGGATGGCAATTCGTAGATTTCAGGGAAATAAGATATTTCTTCCCTACAAGCTTAGACAGTAGTTTGAATCCACATTTAAAAACTTCTCTCCTTCGCA
This sequence comes from Caldifarciminota bacterium, assembly GCA_026991055.1. Taxonomy (GTDB): domain Bacteria; phylum Hydrothermota; class Hydrothermia; order B15-G9; family WFZT01; genus WFZT01. The sequence goes on from JALXCE010000129.1 coordinate 6,588, forward strand.
GTAATACTCGTGGAGAAGGGGAGTAATTTTTACATTTTTATGCCCACAAACTAAGCAGGGATAATTTTGATTCATTTGTTGCACAGAAGATATATGTGTTTTCGGGGAAACTTCCTCTCCCCGCATATATTCCTTGCGGGGAGAGGATAAAGGAGAGGGGCAACATCATGAAATTTTTGATACGGGGCCAGAATTGAGTACCGAGATTTTTCAATCAAAAGCAGCTCTAACTTTCTCAGCTATGTCCGGAAGGATAACATCAAGAAAAGAAGGACCGTAGTGGGCGAGCCAGTCCCCCTGAGTTACTATTAGCCTTACCCCTTCTTTCAGGATTCCGCGTTTGATCAATTTATTCTTAACTTCCTCGAAAGATGGAACTTTGTGCGGTTTGGGATCGTAGAGAACAATCCGGGGCTGTCTTTTTATGGTCTCACTATCGTCTGGAACGAAGTATGCTTCATCCCTGTCGCTATAAATATTCTTCAGTCCCATCCAGTTGAGCCCAGCACTTATGTAGCTCGGCCCTCCAACACTTATTGGATCACCGAGATCAATTTCTACATAGGTTTTTATCTGCGGGAAACGATTCCTGAGAGAGATAAACTTATTTTCAATCTCAAAAATGAGCTCTCTTGCTTTATCCTGCACACCTAAGATGACACCCAGAAGATGTACACCTGATAAAATCTCCCACGGATCAGCTGGGAGTTGAAGGGAAAATACAGGATAGCCTTTCTCGAACAGTTCCTTTGCAATTTTTATTTCCACTCCCCCCGTTGTGATGATAAGGTCAGGATTGAGGCTGTCGAGCCTTTTGTAGTTTACGTAGAGATATGATCCCACTTTGGGGTAATTCTTTGTTTCAGGTGGTCTATGGCAAAATCCAGAGAGTCCCACGACCCTATCCTGTACCCCGAGCCTGAAGAGTGCATCGGTGATACTTGGGGCAAGAGATACTATTTTTTGAGGGTGGTCGGGGAGTTCTACGAACTCCCCGACCACCCGGTTAAATGCCTTCACAGCTTGGGAAGATACGTCTTAATCTCGTAATCTGTCACCTGTATCCGGTAGGCCTCCCATTCTGCCTTCTTGTTCTTTATGTACTTCTCAAAAACGACCTCACCGAGGGCCTCTTTCACCACCTCACTCTTCTCCATCTCTTGAATAGCTGCGTATAGATTCCCGGGGAGAGAATCGATTCCAAGCTCTTTTTTCTCTTCCTCGGTCAAGTGGAAAATATCCTTTTCAATAGGCTCAGGTAAAGGATACTGTTTCTCCACGCCATCAAGACCTGCTTCTAACATTACAGAGAATGCAAAGTAAGGATTGGTACCCGGATCAGGCGAACGATACTCAAGCCTGCAGGACTTGTGTTTCTGAGGTTTGAAGGCCGGCACCCTGACGAGGGCCGAACGGTTTTTTCTACCCCATGAGATATAAACCGGTGCCTCGTAGCCAACGACGAGTCTCTTGTATGAATTTACCCACTGGTTGGTCACTGCCGTGATCTCCTTTGCATGTGTGAGTAAGCCCGAAAGGAAGCCTTTGCCGACCTCAGATAGATTGTACTGGTCATCAGGTGAGTAGAATGCGTTGTCCCCGTCTTTGAATAACGACTGATGTGTATGAAGACCACTTCCGTTCATTCCGAATATTGGTTTGGGCATAAATGTTGCGTAAAGTCCGTGTCTCCTCGCGATTTCTTTAACAATAGCCTTTGTAATAATGAGCTGATCCGCCATCCTGAGCGCGTCTTTGTATCTAAAATCAATTTCGTGCTGGGAATTCGCCACCTCGTGGTGAATGGCCTCAAGCTCGATTCCAATATCCTTGAGTACAAGAAAGGTCTCCTCACGGGCATATGACGCTTCATCAAAGGGGAAGACATCGAAGTAACCTTCCTTGTCAAGAGGTAAAGGCTCTTTGTCATTTGGGAAGTAGAAGTATTCAAGCTCAGGTCCAACATAGTATGTAAATCCTTTCTTTGCCGCCTTTCCTAAATTTTTCTTGAGAACATACCTCGGGTCGGATTCAAAGGGCTTTCCGTCAGGATAGTATATATCACAGATCATAACACCTGTTTTGACACCCCCGACTTCCCAGGGAAGAACGAAGAATGTATTTATATCCGGTTTTGCAATGAGGTCAGATTCCTCGATTCTGACAAATCCTTCAACAGATGAACCATCAAAGCCGATTCCCTCCTCAAGTGCCCTGTCCAGTTCCGAAACCGAGATGGTGAATCCCTTTATCTGGCCGAGGATATCCACGAACCATAGCCTTATGGCTTCGACCTTCTCACTTTTTATTATATGCCTGAGATCTGATTCGACCATATCAAACACTCCTCCCATTGAATTTTAAATTATTGAAAAATCTAAATGGGCTTTCGTATCCAGGATCCCCCTCTTGGAATATTTATTCACAAAGAACCGATAAATATGATAAAGGCACACCTGTTGAATTTTCAAACAGTGGGGAGAGGCTCAAAGTAGAGGGGTCACATATTCCAATGGTTAAATTGAATGGTTAAACTCACTTTTTTCTCCTTCTGGGAGATGATCAAATTGAGTTCTGAGCTTGTTCGAAAATTTCCCCTCCTCTCCTCCCCCACGCACTTTGTGCGTGGGGGGAACAAGGTGGGGGGGTAAATTTTTCCTCAAAAATCAAAGAATTTGAGATTTTTTCGAACAGGCTCAATTGAGTTCTTGACTTCCAGGCGGAATGCTTTAAGGGGCGATTATCTTTGCGAGAAGTTTTTTGACGAGAAAGTTGGGAGTTAATGGGACTTTCGTGGATTTTATCACCAGAAGAAGTTACTGAGAAGAGTGAGGGGGGTAAAAATTTTTTACTTTGTAAAAAATTTTTACCCCCCTCAAAAATGCCTCCAATCTAAAACCCCGCATAAATTCTACCTTTTCAGCCCCTGCATTTTGTGGCGGGAAAATTGCCTTTTATAAAAATAGCTTCCTGGGGCAGCGAGGAGCAGGGAGGGGGTGGTTGAAAAAATAAGACCCAGAAGTTCCAAATAAGTTGAAGTTTGAGATTATCTTCTATCGCGCCTCTATTTTGGCCTTAGTCTATACAGGAGAGAGTGCTTTAGAATTCTTCCCCCATTTGTCTGTTTAAAATTGCCTGTGAAAATGGTGGCTTACTATGAAAATAATTCCGGCAATTTTGAAGAGCAGGATGTGTGAATTCAGTGAGGAAGGAGGGGACAGGAAAGCAATATTTTTGAGAAGCGGTACAGGAAATGTAGCCTAAACCTAAAATATTGACGTATTATAGTTCAAATTACTTTCGCTTTTTAAAACGGAGGTAATGATTGTATTTAAAAACAAGCATAAACTCTACATTAAAGTTCCCATACTTTTGTTACAGATAGGCTGGCTGATGGGGAAATGCTCTTCTCTTTAACGAATCCCAGATTGAGATTTACGAGTGTCCCAAGGAGGTATTTCCTGAATCCAAGTATTAATCTTGCATTAGCTTCGGCTTTCCCACTCAAAAGCACGCGATGAGACAAATGCCCCACATCGAAAGGCTCGCCCACTTCCCCCTCGCCATGGAGCAGAACTTCACCATAGCCATAGAATCCTTTTGAATGTCCCAAGAAGGCACTGAGCTTAACAAAATCTGTCCCACTTAAACTTCCAAGAGGGAAACCGTTGTAAAACCAGCTTAGATAGAGCCGATCCGGATAGTATGAATAGGTGTATCGAGTGACAAAAGAGGCTTCCATTATACGAGTCCACCCGAATGATTCCCATCTTAACCCAATAAGCCCTCCTACTCTCGGATTTTCGTCCTTCTCCCTCTTGTAGGGAGCATCATCGATTATAAAATCACCGTAAATAGTCTTATCCCCGGATGGAGTCCATATGAGACTCAACATCCACATGATATTCAAATCCGTTCCATGGTAGTTGGCCTGCCTCGGATACCAGATGGTGAAGGGCATTAAAAGATACCAGTCAACCGTGTTGTCGTTGTAACTCTTGAAAAGCACTGCCTCAGAAAATTTGCCGGTAAACTTACCCCTCGAATAAGCAAGAGAGTGGAAAGAGAAGTACTTTGTCTCAGGGTAAGGCCACAATTTATACGATACTGACTCTTTCATCTGGCCTGAGAGATAGTTAAATTCGAGACCTTTATACCTGTATATAAACCTGACCTGAGGGAAGCATGGTTCCAATCCACTGAAAAACAGATTGGTAAAATACCCTTGAGAAAGCCTTGGAGCGTCAACTCCCACTGAGAGGCGAAATTCTCTGTGCATGTAAATAAGTAGAGCTTTTTTATAATCCATTGAGCCTATTCCGTGCCAGTTATACGTTGGATAGGTGCTGTCGTTTCCATGCTTGAAAAACACGCTTATTTTTGCCTGAAAATCTGAGCCCAGGTTGAAAACGCCGCCATATTTTGTGTAAAACCATGTTGTGGTATCCTTCTCAAAGGCACTCTGGAGAAAAACGGTATTCCCTTTGATGGTGTCAGCAGAGATTGAGTAAAACCTCATTACCGGGTTTATCTGCATAAAAATTGCGAGGAGAATAATCATCTCATCCCTCCTTGTAATTTACCATTATAACGCTATCTCTGTAATCAGTTCCAGATTTCGTCGAGTGTTTGAAGAAGCTTTCAAATTTTTCCGGGTTCCTGGCATGCGGGTAGGTTATTCTTCGAAAAACAAAGTGAGAGATATGATTGAAAAAGTATGCATCTCGTGATTGATAACTCCCATCATAAAGGTTGTTGACAGAGAGTAAGACAGGAATATATCATTTCATTGAAGTGATGACAAAAAATGCATTTCGCATAAAAGGGTTTGCACAGGAGGGGAAAATATTCCCCTGCTTTAAGGGAGCGAATCATTCGACAATGAAATTTTAGGAGGTGAATTATGGGCAAATTAGATTTTATCCGTGAGGAGCTTGAGAACCTCAAGAAAGAGGGGCTCTACATAATAATTAGAACAATTGAGTCCCCTCAGGGAGCATGGATTGTTGTCGATGGGAAGAAAGTCCTCAATTTATGCTCAAATAACTATCTCGGCTTCGCAAATCATCCAGTTCTAAGGGAAAAGGCAAAGGAGGCAATTGAAAAGTTTGGAGTGGGCCCTGCAGCGGTAAGGACTATAGCGGGAACGATGTCATTACACAATGAGCTCGAGCGGAAATTAGCCGAGTTTAAGGGCGCAGAGGCCACTATCTCGTTCCAGAGTGGATTTAACGCCAATCTGGCAACTATTCCAGCGCTCGTTGGACGCGAAGATGCCATTTTCTCTGATGAGCTCAACCATGCGTCTATTATTGATGGATCAAGGCTCTCAAGAGCCACAATAATCAGATATAACCATAACGACCCTGAGGACCTTGAGAAGAAATTGAAGGAAGAAGGCGGGAAGTACAGGAGAAAACTCGTGGTCACAGATGGAGTTTTCTCGATGGATGGAGACATAGCGCCTTTACCGGAAATTGCTGAAATTGCTGCTAAATACGATGCCATAATGATGGTAGACGATGCGCATGGTGAGGGAGTGCTTGGGCGTGGTGGTAGAGGAATTGTGGATCACTTTGGGCTTCACGGTAAGGTGGATATTGAGGTTGGAACACTTTCAAAGGCCTTTGGAGTAGTGGGTGGGTATGTTGCTGGCTCAAAAGAGATGATTGAGTATTTAAGGCAAAAAGCGCGTCCGTTCCTCTTCTCGAGTGCGGTGACACCACCTGACGTGGCCGCTTCAATTGCTGCAGTTGATATTCTCACAGAATCTGACGAGCTGGTTCAAAAGCTCTGGGACAATGCTAAGTATTTCAAGGAGAATATGAAGAAACTTGGATTTGACACAGGGAAGAGCCAGACCCCGATAACTCCTGTAATGCTTGGAGAAGCTAAAGTGGCTCAGGAATTTTCTAAGAGATTGTTTGATGAGGGTATCTTCGCGCAGGCAATAGGGTATCCTACCGTTCCAAGAGGTAAAGCACGAATAAGGGTAATGATTTCGGCGACTCACAGCAAAGAAGACCTTGATTTTGCACTTGAGAAATTCGAGAAGGTTGGGAAAGAGCTCGGAGTGATTTAGAGAGATAGGGTAAATCGGGGATTTTTTAATGAAAATTAGTGGGCGGCGCCCTTTGGGCGCCGCCCTCTATCCTTATCTAAAAATCACAAAATTAGCATGTGCTATTATTTCGCCTGATTGTTTAACTACTGCAAAATAAACGCCTCTCGGCATTCTTGAAGTTGTGATCTCGGTTTCCCTGATAAAGTTTCGAGTTAAAATCCTTTGACCGGCAATGTTGTAAATATTTAGCTCAACCGGAGCCTGGGAGTTAATGGTAAACTTTATCCTTGTTAAAGATGAGATTACTGTAAGCTTTTCGGTTTTCGGTGCTGGAGTTTCATTGACCTTTGTTGCTACTGCTCCTTCTGAGACGAAATTCACATCGTCAATATATCCCGCATCACCTTTAGTTGTCGAGTATCCAACGATACATATTCTCATTTTCGTGGCATTCGGATTTATCGTATCTCTATGAGCAATGACGGACCATTTACCCGTTGAATTGGGATAGAACGGTCCATCGTCACCTATATGATTCCAATTGCCATTGTAGTATTTTAAAATCACTCCAACACTTGGATGGCCGTTTACCTCTCCGAGAGCATAAACCCAAACATGTAAGTGGTAGGGTTTTCCTCCGGTAACCTGCTCAATATCCTGGTATATACTGTCTCCATCACTTGTTACAGACAGTCTCGCACTCAAAGAGCCTCTGTGTCTGTGAGTGTTTTCCTGACTGCATGTGGCGTTATTGCCCAGATTCCAGTGATCAGGGGTCCCTCCAGTCCAGCTTTCAAATCCGGGGTTAAGAACCACGTTCCCACACGAGTTTGCGGCCCCGGGCGTCCCATCGGTAGTATCTGCACACCAATTTGAAGCATCATTATTGTCGAAATCCGGGTTTTTGAGGGCAAGCGAAGGACCATTACCATCGGGCTCTGATGGCCAGGGAGAAGAATCATCGTAGTTGACTGTGTCTATGGTTGAACCTGAAGCATTTTTCAAAACTACCCGATCTCCACTGTTGCTTAAACCTAATTTAGAATTACCTATCAAAGAGTCATTCCCATCTCCCAGAAAATCAGAGTACAAACTCCTCACAGTGTCAGTATCTTTAGCTATAACGAGAAAGCCATATGGTGGAATTAATATCCCATTTGGAATATTAAACGTATCATTTCCATCAGTAATGAACCAATTGCTCACATCGTATGAAGTATTGTTAGGATTGTAAATTTCAACCCATTCACCATGATTATCTGAAGCTGAGGAAGTAGCAGGGTTGTACATGATTTCATTGATTACTGGTGGAAACTCGCTCACAGTGTATGAGATTGTATCAGATGCGGTCCTGTTACCCTGATTGTCCTTTGCGATAATGAAAAACTTAACAGTGGTCCCGTCGGATTGAGCTGGAATGGTGTAATAATGAGTGTTGGAATTTGTACCGATACTGTCTCTATAAACATCATTCCAGGAATTTCCATTGTCGGTTGAATAGTAGAGAGAATCAGTTACAAGGTCTCCATTGGGGTCTATAATGTCAGCCGTAGCAATAACATCATCTGATGAGTTTGGAGTTGAAGGGGAGTAAGTAACATTGGAAATTACAGGATTATCGCTCACAGTATATGAAATTGTATCAGAAGTGCTTCTCTCTCCCTGATCGTCCTCAGCAATAATATAGTATTGAACAGTAGTCCCGTTGGATTGCGCCGGAATGGTATAGGAGTAAGTGCTGCCTGAAACATTAGAGTGATAAATGTCAGTCCACGTGTTCCCATTGTCAGTGGAGTAGTATAGGGAATCTTTTGATATGTTATCTCCATCCGGGTCAGTAATATCAGCGGTTACTGTTACATCGTCATTTGATGTGGGGTTTTGAGGTGAGTGTGAAATATTAGAGATATTAGGTGGCTGATTGGTGGTAGGGGGATTCACGGCAACATCGTCAACATATCCCGCAACCGTTGAATTTGCATAAGCTCTTATTTTAACTTGAAGTTGGGTAGCGTTAGATGGAGCTATCAAGTCACGAGATATTTCCTCCCATGTGTTTGTTGATTGATTGTAATAAGGACCGTTTGAACCTACCTGGCTACCAGATGCGTCCAACCATCTTAAATAAATACCAAGGCCACCGCTCCCTGTACCGCTAATACTGTAAAACCAGACAGAGATATGATAAGTTGAACCTCCGTTAATGCCACCTACAGTTTGATAGACACCACTATTACTTGTTCCCGTTGCTTCCAGTTTTAAACTATAATCACCAGAATGAATCGTCCCAGTCTCCTGATAAACATTTGCCCCTGATTCTATTGTCCAGTTATCAGGATTTCCGCCTGACCAATTTTCGAATCCTGGATTCTGGAGAAGATTTGTCTGGGCGAACAACACCCCTCCCATTACCAATGACAGTAACAGTTTTCTCATAACCTTACCTCCTGTTTTTACTGAGGGTTCCGTTTCCCCCAACGCTAAATTATAAGCCACTAAAGGCCCTTTTCAAATTTGAAACCTGGCAAAAAATTCTATCCGACAGTTTGACACTTTTAAGTGACGGTTTTATCTTTCAGCATTATGAAGAAGCTCATTTTCGTGATGGCATTTGTTCTTACTTCGTGTGCCCCAAGGGCCATTGCTGGACCAGATAAATCCCTTGCCAAAGACATTAATAACATACTCCAGGATACCATTCTTCGGACGGCAACCGTGAGCATAAAGGTAATTGACCTCAAAGACTCGAGTGTTGTTTATGAGAAAAATCCTAAAAGGCTGCTCCTTCCCGCATCCAATGGGAAAATCTTTACCGCTGTTACCGCTCTCTACTACCTCGGCCCGTGGTTTAAGACGCACACCGATTTCTATACCGATTCAGCAGGGAACCTTTATATCAAGGGGTTCGGTGACATGGGCTTCACTTACAAAGACATGCTTTTCGCAGCAGATATCATCAAAAGGAAACTCCCCGAACCACCAGAGTGCATCTATGTGGATGCCTCTTACTTCGATTCCCTTGAGATCGGGCAGGGCTGGATGTGGGATGACCTGCAGTACTATTACTCGTCCCGCATATCCGCACTGGGAGTCAATGAGAATATTGTTACAATTTACGTAAAACCAAGAGACGCCTATGGTTTGAGACCTGAAGTCACGACATTCCCCCCTTCCAATTTCTTCGACATCGTGAACAATGCAATTACCGTGGGGGACTCTGACTCCCTTAAACTCTCAGTAAACGTTAAAACAATCCACGATACTGTGAAAATATTTGTTGATGGTCAGATACCAAGAAATTCGCCTGCCAAAAGATTTTTCAGAAGCTATGACATGCCGGACATCTTTTTTGGATACCACATGGGAGAGCTGCTAAACGGTGGTAGTTTTAATGGATGTGTGCGTGAAACTACCATTACTCCTGATTCCAACTTAGATACGCTCCTCGTCCTGCCGTCGGCCCCACTTTCTGAACTCGTAAGACAGATGATGAAGTGGAGCTCAAACTACAAGGCAGAATGCATACTAAAGCTCACTGCAGCCGAGATAATGGGGCCACCTGGCACCACCAGAAACGGCCTAACACTTGTAAAACATATCCTGAACGAAGCAGGTGTGGATACCACAAAATTCAGACTCGTTGACGGCTCCGGACTTTCCAGATACGACCTTGTTTCAGCAGATATTATCACAAAGCTCCTGATGCTTGCATACAACAAATTCAGTGTGGCACCGGAATTCATAGCCTCACTCCCAATTGGAGGCAAAGACGGCAGCTTGAGGAAAAGATTCACAGAAGACTCCTCGGTATTTGTGAGGGCCAAAACCGGAACCATGACCTCTGTCTCATCTCTCTCCGGATACATGATCACCAAATCAGGCCATAGACTCGTTTTCTCCATCATCATTAATAACTTCATCGGTAGTCCCAAACTGGCAAAGCATATTGAGGACAGAATAATAGAAAGGCTGAGGCAACTGTGAGGGTCTTAAACGGCATTGATGTCTTCCTCGCTACAGAACGCCTAAAGGATGCACGTGTTGCCCTCTTTACAAACAGAAGCGGGGTAACACAGGACCTCACAGAAAATTATGTTGCCTTCAAAAATTCCGGTGTGAATCTCAAATTCATAATGACGCCGGAGCATGGACTCTTTGGTGCCTTTCAGGCTGGTGAAGATGTAGAAAACGAACAAATCGAGCCAATTACCAGCATTCCCATTGTCTCCACATACAAAAATCCAGAGGCCTATGAGCGACTTTCGAACGTTGATGTGGTCCTTTTCGACGTTCAGGACGTTGGCCTCAGATTCTACACCTACATAAGTTCGCTTAAAGAGCTTATGGAAAGGCTAAATGGCCCCAAGCTCATTGTCCTTGACCGAATTAATCCCCTTGGGAGAAAGGTCGAAGGTGGAATTGTGAAGGATAATTTCTTCTCCTTCGTCGGTTCGCTCCCCATTCCCATCAGACACGGAATGACCGTTGGAGAAATTGCCAATTTCATAAAATCAAAATACGCACCCGATGTTGATCTTGAGGTTGTAAAAGTTAGAGGCTGGAACGGTGAAGACATCACGCAGATTGAGGAATACCCCTTCGTGCCACCTTCTCCTGCCATCAACCACATTGAGACAATCTTCTATTACATGCTGTTAGTATTCTTTGAAGGTGCAAATGTTTCTGAGGGACGCGGCACATACCGGCCATTTAGAATCTTCGGTGCCCCCTACTTCGACCTTAAAGATTATGAATTGTTCGAAAAAACATTCGAAGGTGATTACAGATTCATGCCCGTTCAGTTTATCCCCACTACCTCGAAATACAGCAGAGAAATGTGCAACGGATTTGAAATTTACCCGCGAATCCCATTACAAAAATTCTCCATTTATGATGGAGTCGTCCTCTTGCTCGCTACGAAGAACATTTACGAGGGCCGATTTGAGTTTCTCAAATTCGGTGAAAAATACTTCATCGATTTACTAACAGGTAGTGACGCCCTCAGGCTTGAAAAAGAAGACTTCATCGAGGAGTGGAAAGAGGAATCCCTTTCTTTTATCGAAGAGCGAGAGGCCTACCTGCTTTACTGATTCCTCTTTCTCCTGAAAAACTCCCTCATCATCTCTTTAACAATGTCCCCGTAAGGACCTTTTCGGACTTCAACCCTGTGGTTTAGTCGTGGGTCTGTGGGGATTTGATAGAGTGACACGGTTCCCCCAAATTTGGGGTCTTCCAGTGCATAGACAATCTCCTTGATTCGCGCAAGGACTATGGCCCCTGAGCACATAATACACGGCTCTATTGTCACGTAAATACTTGCACCGTTGAGCCTCCAGTTTTTGAGAAATGACGCTGCGGCTGTGATGGCAATAATTTCCGCGTGGGCAGTGGGGTCCTTCAAACGCTCTGTCTGATTGTGCCCTCTCCCGATTATTCTTCCGTTGTGCACAATAACAGCCCCCACTGGCACCTCGTCCTCGTCAAAGGCCCTTTGGGCCTCCTTTAGCGCCTCTAACATGTAAATCTTGTCTCGCTCAGTCATCAGAACATGTGTCCTATCCCGAGATAGACTCGGCCTCTGTCACCGGGGGAGCGATGATTTAGCTTAATCCCCCAATCAAGCCTCAGAGGGCCAATAACGGTAAAGTAACGAACTCCCACACCTGCCGAGACATAGACCTCCGTAGAAATCAGCTTTCTCAGTGCATATAGATTACCTATATCAATAAAAATGACGCCACCCCATTTTTTGTTAAAGTGTGTTCTGTACTCTAAATTCAGGTTGAAAAGATAAAATCCGTAGTGAATGTTTGTCTGTGGGTCATAGAGTGGACCTATCGAGTACCTGTCAAATCCCCGCACACTCCCGTCGCCTCCCATGTGGAATGATTCTAAAAATGGTGGAGTTTTTGTTCGCCCAAAGGGTGTGATTGCCCCTAATCGGAGCCTCCATGCGAATGTGGACTTTTTGATTGAACGGTACTCGGAAAAATCCAGTATCCCGCGCCTGAAATCGTAATCGCCGTCAAGTATCCATCCGGCCTGCTCCAGTCTGATTACTGAGAATATACCTTCTCTCGGGTCAAAAATGTTGTCGCGCGAATCCCAGAGAGGCAGTAGTGCCAGGGAGTTAATCACACCTTGCCCTTCGAGGGGCCTCAGGTAATTCCTTTTCCACGTAAGCGCTCCCTGGATGCGAAATTTCTGCGAAATGTATTTGCTGAGCTTGAACTCTGTGGAAACGTAATCTTCCTGGTCACGTATGTCCTTATAGTAAGTAAACTTAATACGTGCCTCGATGTTGAAATTCAAAAAGTAGGGCTCACCGTAAGTCAGGTCGATCCGCTCCCGCACAATTTTTTCGATATCTGTGATAACATCTGTCCTGAGCTCACCATACTGGGCATTGTTGAAAAGATTTTTGTGACCGATGGCAAATTTTGCCTGAAGGTCAAAGGGGGAATGATAACCACCACCAAATTCCACATATCCGGGCTTTATCTCTTTCACAATAAAAATCAGGTTAACAGTATCACCAGCCTTATTCATGACCTTAATGCGGGTCTGGACACTCTGGAACAGGCCCGTCATGTAAATTCTACGCTGAGATTCAATGACTTTGGAAATTTTGTAAATGTCCCCGGGCTTGATCACAATCTCGCGTCGAATGACCGCACCGCGGACCTTTTTATTGCCCACAACTTCCACCTGACCGATAAAGACTGTGGGTCCCTCATCAATATTGTAAACAATGACAACCGTGTCGTTGCCTGAAATCTCACGGGTGAATTTTACAAATGGTTTTCCGTTATCCTCATAAAACCTGACAAGATTGCTCTCTCCGGTCCCGAGTCGGTCCTCATCGTAGTAGGAAGGAACGTGGTAGCCAAAGATTTTGAGAAGCTTTTCAGGTGGGAATGAGAGGAGCCCTGTAAAGACGATATCTTTTACCACTTTTCTGGGGCCCTCATAGATTTTGATGTAAATATCAGCACCCTTTTTGCCGATTATCACAGTATCTTTGACAACACGAAAGTGGTCAAATCCCTTGGACTTGTAGAATTTTTTAAGCCTCGCTTTGGCAGCCATGAGCCTTGCACGGGAATAAATATCCCCCTTCTTAAGTTTCAGGATACTTTTAAGTTTTTTCTGAGAAAAATGTTTATTGCCTGTGATCTCCACACTATGAATGCGGGCAAAGGATATGACCGAAAGAAGAATCAGGCTGTAAATCATGGTTTTATAGTATCAAGGATTATTGTGTTTAAAAGAAGGTTTGAGTGGCTGATTTTTTTGATGGTCGTGCGTAAGGGAATAAGGGCACACCCGTCCCGCGGAGACGGATAAGAAAACTGTCTCCTTGAACTTTTAGGTGGGGTTGTTTTATCATTTTACCCGATGGGTTCCGTTAGGTTTTACTTTACTCGATTTTATTACTATCCCCTCATAGAGAGGGGATAGGGGAACCCGTCTATCCCGCACGAATAAACTGAATCCCCATCCCTTCTCAAGAAAACGAAAAAGAGAAGAGGTGGGGTTTATTTTATCTGGAGGTTTTTAAAATGGTAATCGTCCTCAAAAAAGGAGCTGGCCACAAAGAGGTGGCAAAGGTGAAAAGCATCGTTGAAGACATGGGCTTCAAAGTCCATGTCTCAGTTGGTGAAGAGCGCACCATCATCGGCATCATCGGTGACGAGCGAAAGCTGGCAAGGGAAAGAGTGGAAAGCCTCGAATGCGTGGAAAACGTTATTACCATCCTGAAACCCTTCAAGCTTGCCGCACGGGAGATGAAACCTGAAGGCACTGTGGTGGAAGTTAAAGGTGAAAAAATTGGAAACGGCAGCTTCACCGTTATCGCAGGCCCATGCTCTGTCGAGTCATACGACCAGGTGATGGAAATTGCACACTTTGTCAAAGAGCATGGAGCCCGTGCCCTGCGAGGTGGAGCATTTAAACCCAGAACCTCTCCCTATTCCTTCCAGGGACTTGGAGTAAAAGGCCTCGAGTATCTCAAAGAGGCAGGAGACAAATACGGACTGCCAGTGGTCACAGAAGTTATGAACACAGAGCTTGTTCCACTGGTCGCCGAGTATGCTGATATCCTCCAGATAGGTGCGCGCAATATGCAAAACTTTGCCCTGCTCAAGGCGATTGGAAAAACTCACAAGCCAGTTCTTCTGAAACGTGGCATGATGGCAAGAATCGAGGAATTCCTCCTCGCTGCAGAATATATCCTTGCAGAGGGTAATCCCAACGTAATCCTCTGTGAGCGAGGTATCAGGACCTTTGAAACATACACACGAAATACACTCGACATTTCTGCCGTGCCTCTCATCAAGCAACTGAGCCACCTACCTATTCTTGTTGACCCATCACATGCAACGGGAAAACGAGAGCTCGTGCCACCTCTTGCAAAGGCAGCCCTTGCAGTGGGAGCCGATGGAATCATGGTCGAGGTTCACATGAATCCCGAGAGAGCACTCTCCGATGGCAGGCAAACCCTCGATTTCCAGCAGTTTGCGAGCATGATGGAAGACTTAAAAGAAATCGGAGAGGTATTGGGTAAGAAGATTGTGCCGGAGAAGGCTGGAGTTACAACCATATGATTAGAGGTTCAATTGAGGTTGTGCCTGATAAATCAATAAGCCACAGGGCACTCATTATTCCGTCTCTCGCAACTGGTGAGAGTTTTATTCGAAATCTATCCTCATCAGAAGACGTAAAAAGGACCTGGAATATCCTCGAGGCAATTGGTGTAAAATTTGAAGAAACCCATGAAGGCATAAAAATTTTGCCCGAAAAATTCAAAGAAGCCGTATTTCCTCTTTACTCTGGCAATTCAGGGACCACTGTCAGACTGATGCTCGGTGTGGTTGCGGGTCTCGGCCTGTTCTCTGTTTTTTGCGGTGATGAGTCACTTTCAAAACGGCCCATGAGACGAGTGACACTTCCGCTTTCCCTCATGGGAGCTCAGGTTCTTGGCAGAAACAACGCAGACAATCTCCCTATTGCCATCCAGGGTGGAGACCTTAAGGGAATTGAATACAAAATGCCCGTTGCCTCTGCTCAGGTCAAATCTGCCATTCTCCTTGCCGGTCTGAATGCCGACGATGAAACAACAGTTATCGAACCTGCACCTTCGCGCGACCACACAGAGAGATTCCTTAAATACATGGGGGCTGATATAAAAATTCACGGTCCCCGAATTTCCATCAAAAGATCAGAGCTGAACCCAATAAATTTCAGTGTTCCAGGTGATTTTTCAGCCGCATCTTACTTTATAACCCTCGCACTTCTTCACCCTGATGCCGAAATTGAGATTAGAAATGTAAACCTCAATCCGACACGGACAGGATTCCTCAAAATCATAGAAAAAATGGGGTGCACTGTGGAGATTGAAGTCTCTTCAAAAAACCCAGAGCCCGTTGGCAATATCAGAGCACGCACATGCAAAGGCCTTCATGGAACTGAAATAAAAGGTGAGCTCATACCTCTCGCAATTGATGAGCTTCCACTTGTTGCTCTGCTTGGGACATTCGCAGAAGGGGAGACTATCTTGAGAGATGCCCGTGAGTTGCGATTTAAAGAAAGCGATAGGATCAAGGCAATGGTGAGTGAACTCAGCAAAGC
>JALXCE010000130.1 GCA_026991055.1 Caldifarciminota bacterium
ATAAACGAGGCCAAATCCAGTAAGTGTTAATTCCGCAAGGGTGACAACAAGCCTGGCGAGTACTGAGATAAATGATGCCATGTATCCCGGAGTGGATTTTGCCAGAAGATAAGCCATTACTCCTTCTCTAATTCCAAGCCCCCCGGGCACAAAAATGGCAAAAAGCCCGACAAGATACGATGAAACATAGACCTTCGCAGACTCAAGAATATTCAGTGGCCAGTTTGGAAGAATCGACATAAGGAGCAAATTGAAGGACAACCCGAAAACAAGCCAGCCAATCAGATAGAGAAATGTTACAAAAAGTGTGTCCCTCATGGTGAGGTCAACGTGAACTATATTCTTTTTGGTCCATTTTCTTAAAACATCGAGAATCATATTGAGGAATTTCGGGTAAATGAAAATCAGTGAAAAAGCAATGAAAATTGTGACAAAAACAGGTGCCACGTGCGTTTTTATAATGGAGAATGAGATCACGAGACCGGCTATAATTGTCAAAATCTGGCCCATCAATGACGCCGTAATCGAAACGTCATAGTTAATCCCGAGCTTCTTCGCAATATAGACAATCCCAACAAACTGCCATCCTTTACCAGGAATGTATTTCCCGAGCGTCGAAACAGCCCAGATGGAAATAGATGCAGGTAAAGTTACAACCGCTTTAAGCTTTTTTAGCAGGATAAACCAGATGCCCGTCATAAAGAGATTGGCCACAACAAATGACAGATACGACAGGGCAAGGTAGAGGTAATTCGTTTTTACTGCATATCCTTTAATGAGGCTCCAGTTTTTGTAAATGTCCTTGAGAAGGTAGTATGCGATAATGACCGGTATAAGGAGAAGGAGAAATTTAAGGACCCTTTTCATAAGACCTAAAATATAAGGTCTAAGCCGTAAAATTGACCATAAACCTATGAACCTGTTTGAAAATAATTTACCACTTAAATCTCATGTGGTGAAGTGCGTGGAGAGAGTAAAAGTGTCTTTTCTAAAAGACCAGTGGTTCAGCATTTTTCACCCTCCATTCCCTTGGGAGGGCTAGGGTGGAATGGGTTTACATCTTGATTTTTTAAATTTCAAGCGGAAAGCCCCCTCCCTTTAATTCCTCCCCCACAGGCTTTGCTTGTAGGGGAGGGAGATTACTTTTGTTGCATAGGGGGTTCACAAGCTCCGCTTGTTAAGAAAGTTCTTCCTTGTGTTCTCAATAGCAACTCGCCCGGGCTTCGGACTTAGATTGTATATCCAATTAGCCTCGCATCCAAAAACTTCCTCTCCCCGCATAAATTATTTGCGGGGAGAGGTTAGGTGAGGGGTAACATTTGACATTTTTCCATATAAAAGTCTAAAAAGAACCTTTTGGTGCTCCACTTTGAATAGAGCTGCCTCATACGCAAAAAAGAAATCTTCTCCCCGCGCAGAAATACTTGAGGGTGATTCAGGTGGTGGGCCAACACAGTATTCCAGTTGCCCTTTCATTGACAGGTCTTTGAATGGTAAGTATATTAGAAATTCAGGCACCGGGGGAGCTGGCGAAAGCTGGCTGAGAAGGCCCGCTGGGCCGACCCCTTGAACCTGAACCGGGTAATGCCGGCGGAGGGAAGGTGCCTTGAACAACCCTCCAAATCCAACCGGCTCCCGCGGAAAAAGCGTTTCATGCAGATAGAGGTTAAAAATCTTAGCAAGTCCTACAGGGTGAACGGGGCTGAGTTGAATGTTCTGGATGATATTTCTTTCTCCGTTAATTCAAAGGAATTTCTGACTATCATCGGCCCCTCTGGATGCGGGAAATCCACCATCCTCAATATACTCGCAGGATTTGTGCCCAAAGACGGGGGAGAAATCAAACTTGACGGTAAAAAGGTTGAAAATCTCCAGAAAATTGCAGCTTATATGGTTCAAAAAGATCTCCTGATGCCCTGGAGAACCGTAATAGGCAACACCATCCTTGGACCTGAAATTGAGGGGCAGGACATGAAAAAAGCTAAGGAAGAAGCCATTTCACTTCTGGATAGCTTCGGCCTTGGTGGATTTTACAACTCATATCCATCAGAGCTATCCGGTGGTATGAGGCAAAGGGTAGCCCTTGCGAGAACCCTCATGTTCAAGCGTCCACTCCTTCTCCTTGACGAGCCATTTGGTGCCCTTGATGCCATGACAAGATTTGTGATGCAAAACCTGCTCCTCAGGGTCTGGAAAAAGTACGAGAAAACAGTCGTTCTCGTTACTCATGATATTGATGAAGCCCTTTTACTCTCAGATAGGATTATTGTTCTCTCATCCAGGCCAGCAAGAATAAAATCTACTTACACCATCGAACAACCGCGTCCAAGAGACCTGAGTGCCCTTGCTACAATCAAAAAGAAAATTTTTGACGAATTGAAAGAAGAGATCGGGAGCGTCTTTGGGAATGGTTCGATATAAAAACTCTCTCATACTCATAATACTCATACTCGTCCTCTGGGAAGTGCTCGTGAGAATTTTTAACATACCGGTTTACATCCTGCCCACTCCTTCAAAAATTTTTGGAACAATTGTTAACTCATCTCCCCTACTTCTCAAGCACAGTTATTACACTTTGACAGAGATGATCCTGGGATTTGCCCTTGCATTCGTAGTGGGGGTCACGCTGGCCTATCTTATGTTTAAGTTTCCGGCTGTTGAAAGGGCCTTTTATCCCATCATCATTGGCTCCCAGTCCATCCCCGTTTTTGCAATTGCACCCCTTCTGGTCATCTGGTTTGGATATGGCCTCAGTTCAAAAGTGGTAATGACCTCGCTGATTGTTTTCTTTCCTATCACAGTAAACTCCCTTGATGGGCTAAAATCAGCAGACCCTGACATTGTTAAACTCTTTGAGCTTTTGGGGGCAAGTGATTTTCAAATTCTTACAAAAGTGAGAATCCCATCGGCACTGCCCTTCATTATGACTGGCTCAAAGATAGGTATATCTGTTTCAACCATCGGAGCTGTCATTGGTGAATGGGTGGGAGCCCGCTACGGGCTTGGATATTTAATGCTCCACGCAAACGCGCAGCTCAGGGTTGACCTCATTTTCGCAGCAATTTTTTATTTAACAGTGATGGGAGTAGGACTTTTCTCACTCGTTTCATACCTTGAAAAAGTTTTAATGCCATGGAAAAGGAGGTAAAAGTATGCTGGGAATCGCATTGAGCGTAATAATTTCGCTGACAAAAGTCTCTCTAATGCTTGATTGGTTTCCAAATGCTGACCACGTGCCCATTTACGTGGCTCAGCAGAAAGGGATATTTGAAAAGCATGGTCTGAAGGTGGACATACTTATTCCAGCAGAAACAGCGGATCCGCTAAAAATCGCTGCAACAGGAAAAGTTGATATAGCCATCAACTACATGCCTGAAGTTATCATTGCCCGCTCAGAAGGCCTGAAGGTGAAATCAATCGGTGTCCTCGTCGAGCATCCCTTAATTACTGTTTTATACCTCAAGGAGAGTGGAATAAAAACCCCGGCAGATTTAAAGGGCAAAAGAATAGGGTATGCCGTGCCGCATTTGCAGGAAATTTTGTTCCGGGCCTTTGCGAGGTACAACGGACTTAAGGACAGCGATTATGAGCTGATCAACATAGGGTTCAACATTACACCATCCCTTCTGACCCACAAGGTGGACGCAGTGATCGGTGCTTACAGGAATTATGAGAAAAACGAGGTTGAGCTTGAAGGGAAAGAGCCCGGTGTTTTTCTTCTCGAGAAAAATGGAATACCGGACTTTTATGAGCTTGTCTTTATCTCATCCGATAAGAAGATTGAGGAAAAGAGGGATGCTTTGAAAAGGTTTGTCATGGCCATTAATGAGGCTATCAAATGGACGAGGGAAAATCCTGAGAAGGCCCTTGAACTGTATTTCAAGGCAAATCCGGATGTAAGAAAAAAGCTTGATCAAAAGGCTTTTTATGACACCATTGATTTATATGCGCATTCTCAGGTGCAATCTTATGAGAAATGGGATAAATTCATAAAATTTTCCCTCAAGGAGGGGATTATTAAAAAACCTGTGAGACCTGAGGATGTATTTGTGAATCTTGTTAAATAGATGGTTGCCTCCCTCTCCCGCTTTGCGGGAGAGGGCTGGGGTGAGGGTTTAAATTTTTAATTTTTGAGATTTCAGGCGGAATGCCCCCTCCCTGAATCCCTCCCCCACTTGCACAGCAAGCGGGGGAGGGAAAGTTTTTTGAGGTTGCGGGTAGAAGACAGGTGAAAGGCTACAACTGAAATTACTTCCATATAAATGTCTGAAAAGAATATTTGGGGGTCACTTTTGGACCAGCTCTTTACCACCTCTCACGCAAAAAGAAATCTTCCTCTCCCCGCATAAATTCATTGCGGGGAGAAGAAAAAGGTGAGGGTCAACATTTAAAAATTTCTTCACCATTCTCCCCTAACCCCTCCTTCCTCAAGGAAGGAGGGGAATTTGGGTAAAAGTTTCACCCTTGCTGGCTTAACCGCTTATAGAACTCCCTCCCTTCCCTTTGGGAAGGGAGGGCTGGGGTGGAATGGGCAAGGATTTACATTTTAAATTTTTATAATTCTCAAGCAGAAAGACTCCTCCTACCCTTCTCTTAACAACTTCTCAAGCAGGATTGTGTAAGAACTAAGGTCAAATTTCAAGGGGGTGGCGTGAAGTAGCGTAGCTGCTTCACGCCACCCCCTTTACTTAAAATTCAATCAATTTTCCAGCTTACTTCGCTACACTTCTCTTTCTCTTGCGTTTCTCTTCTATCACTGCCTGTGCTGCGGCAAGTCTCGCAATAGGCACACGGAAGGGAGAGGCTGAGACATAGTCCATGCCAACTCTGTGGCAGAACTTCACGCTCGAAGGCTCACCTCCATGCTCTCCACAGATGCCCACCTTGAGCTCAGGCCTCGTTGAACGCCCCTTTTCAATTCCCATTTTAACAAGCTGACCAACTCCGTCCTGATCAAGCACCTGGAACGGGTCATCCTTCAAGATGCCCATCTCAACATACTTGGGCAGGAATTTACCCGCATCGTCACGGGAAAATCCAAAGGTTGTCTGGGTCAGGTCGTTAGTTCCGAAGGAGAAGAATTCGGCCACAGTTGCGATTTCATCTGCTGTCAAGGCGGCGCGTGGAAGCTCTATCATAGTTCCAACAAGATATTCAACCTCGATTCCCTGCTCCTTGAACACCTCGCGCGCAACCTTATCCACAATTGCCTTCTGCATCTCAAGCTCTCTCACAGTTGAAACGAGCGGTATCATTATCTCTGGATAGACCTTGACCCCTTCCTTTTTAACCTCACAGGCAGCCTCAAAAATAGCCCTTGCCTGCATCTCCGTAATCTCAGGGTAGGTTATGCCGAGACGACAACCCCTGTGACCAAGCATGGGGTTTGCCTCTGCCAAGGCCTCGGCCTTTGCCCTTATCTTTTCCTCGGGCACTCCAAGGCGCTCAGCAAGTTCCTTAATCTGCTCGTCATCCTTTGGCAGGAACTCATGCAACGGAGGATCAAGTGTTCTGATGGTTACAGGATACCCATCCATAGCCCTGAATAGCTCTTTGAAATCCTCTCTCTGCATGGGCAGGAGCTTGGCAAGAGCCTTCTCCCTCTCCTCTCGCGATTCAGCAATAATCATCTCCTGCATGGCATAGATTCTTTCACCGGAGAAGAACATGTGCTCGGTTCTTGCAAGTCCAATTCCCTCAGCACCATATTCTCTCGCCCTTCTTGCATCCTCTGGTGTCTCTGCATTTGCCCTCACACCAATCCATCTGATTTCATCGGCCCAATCGAGGAGTTTATGAAATTCTTCAAAAATAACAGGTGGGATTGTATCAACTTTACCAAGCATCACTTCGCCCGTGGTTCCATCAATACTGATAAAATCTCCCTTTTTCACAACGATATCTCCAACTCTAAATTCCTCATTTTCGTAATCGACCTCAATATCCTCAGCCCCTACCACTGCAGGAATGCCCATACCTCTTGCAACGACAGCGGCATGGGAAGTCATGCCGCCACGGGATGTCAGGATTCCTCTACTTTTGGCCATTCCTTTAATGTCGTCAGGCGATGTCTCGTGTCTCACGAGGATAACATCTTCACCTGACTCGCCCAATTTTGCCGCTTCCTCAGATTCAAAGACCACTTTCCCGTAGGCTGCACCGGGTGAAGCTCCAAGCCCCTTTGCAATGACCTTCCTGGGAGCGTTGGGGTCAAACGTGGGATGTAGAAGCTCATTCAACCTGCCTGCTTCCACCCTCATCAAAGCCTCTTCCTTATCAATCAGTCCCTCTTCCACCATATCAACGGCTATTTTAACGGCAGCACGGGCTGTTCTTTTACCGTTTCTTGTCTGCAGAAGGTATAGCTTC
Source organism: Caldifarciminota bacterium (assembly GCA_026991055.1). Taxonomy (GTDB): domain Bacteria; phylum Hydrothermota; class Hydrothermia; order B15-G9; family WFZT01; genus WFZT01. The sequence continues at coordinate 6,370 of JALXCE010000130.1, forward strand.
TTCCTTTCAATCGTAAATTCGATGTCCTGCATGTCTCTGTAGTGCTTTTCCAGTTTTTTCGCAATATTGTAGAGCTCTTTGTAAACCTCGGGCATGGTTTCTTCTAAGGTCGGAAGGTCCTTGTTCTTTTCCCGTTTGGAATATTCATTTAATGCGTGCGGAGTTCGGATACCTGCAACTACATCCTCACCCTGGGCGTTTGGTAAAAATTCGCCATAGAACTGATTTTCGCCGGTCATTGGGTCACGGGTAAAGGCCACACCTGTTCCTGAATCCTCTCCCATGTTACCAAAGACCATGGCCACTACATTAACTGCCGTGCCCCAGTCATCAGGGATTTTGTTTAGTTTTCTGTACTCAACCGCCCTTTCACTGTTCCAGGAATTAAACACAGCAATAATTGCCTCCCAGAGCTGTTTCCAGGGGTCCTGGGGGAATT
>JALXCE010000131.1 GCA_026991055.1 Caldifarciminota bacterium
AAAGAGAGGGAGCTGTGGAATAAATTCAAAAAAGAGCTTTACAAGAAACATGAAGTAAAGATTCTGCTTCCACAGCAGGATACTACAAAAGTTAATGAGAAAAAGGGCTAAAGTCCTTTTCTTTGATGACAACAGAGGGAGGGGGGTGCTCAAAATTTTAGATACCGGGGAGAGGATTAACGTTAGCTATAAGAATATCCAGATGGAAGGGTTCAAAGTCCTTTTTGAAGGGCAGATTGTAGAAGTGGAAGAAAAAGACGGAGAATACCTGGTTTATACGGAGATAGAAGATGTCGATTAAATTTGAAATTATAGCAGAGGATTCAAAGACCGGTGCACGTGTAGGCAGGATAACAACGGAGAGATACTCTTTCGAGACACCGGCCTTTATGCCTGTGGCTACCCAGGCGACGGTTAAGACTATGATGCCAAAGGACCTCGAGGAAATCGGTGTGGATATCATTGTTTCCAACACCTACCATCTCCATCTTCGTCCAGGTGAAAAGCTCATTGAGGAAGCCGGTGGTATTCATAAATTTATGAACTGGAAACGCGGGATACTGACTGATTCCGGTGGATTCCAGGTGCACAGTCTTGCAGATTTGAGGAAAGTCAGTGAGGATGGGGTGGAGTTTAAGTCTCACATTGATGGAAGTACGGTAGTTTTCACCCCTGAAAAGGTGATGGAGATAGAAAAGGCTATTGGGGCAGATATCATCATGATTTTTGACCATCCCTCACCTTATCCGGTTACAAAGAAGGATGCGGCGCGGGATGTGGAGCTCACTCTTAAATGGGCAAGAAGGGCTAAGGAACACAAGGAAAAAATCGGCTCCAACCAGGCCCTTTTTGGAATTGTTCAGGGGAGTGTATATGTTGATTTGAGGCGTAGGGCTGCAGAGGAGCTTATAAAGCTTGACTTTGATGGTTATGCTCTTGGTGGCCTTGCCCTCGGTGAGCCCAAAGTTGAAATGGACCAGGTGATAAGGGAGATCACACCATTGTTGCCCTATGAAAAGCCAAGGTATGTAATGGGTGTTGGATACCCTGAGGATATTGTAGGGGCCGTAATGCACGGAGTAGATATGTTTGACTGTGTGCTCCCGACACGTAATGGACGTACGGGCTCACTTTTCACATCAGAGGGAAAACTCGTCATTAAAAATGCAAAATATTCAAGGGATTTTGGTCCTCCTGACCCGAAATGTGATTGCTATGTATGTAGAAATTTCACAAGGTCTTATATACGGCACCTGTTTAATACAGGTGAAGTGCTTGCGGCCGTGCTTTCCACTTACCACAATATTTATTTTTACATCTCACTGATGAGGAAGATTCGCGAGGCAATAAAAGGAGGTTATTTCGCCGAATGGGCAAGTGACTTCCTCGCTTCTTACAACAGTCATTGAATTGATGGAGAGCGGAATTGCCCTCTCCCATACCCTCCCCCGCGCAAAGCGCGGGGGAGGGAAAGATTTTGGGTGCATAGGTGGACCAGGAGTTTCGCTTGTTAGGAAAGTTCTCCCTTGTGTTTTCCATGACAATTCGCTTGGCCTTCAGACTTAGATCCTTGATCCAATCATTTACTCATCTTTGACACGAAAGGAGGATTTTTAAAGAAGATATTTTGAAGTAAAGCACATTTCATTTAACTCACCACTTCTTTATGTAGTGTTATGTTATTGATAGTGGATTCTGAGCCTGTTCGAAAATTCATATAGGGGGAGTAATAGCAAAAGAGAAATTTCACCCAATAATCACTATTGAGCCTGCCATTATGCCACACAACCCCCTGAGGTATCTGCAAATAAAACAACTTCTAATCAATACCCAATAGTTGTACGCTATAAACTTCATCCATACAAATTTTATCGCATTCTCCAATTTCCTCGCCCCCTCGCACCTACCATACGCATTCTTCACCTTCCCTATCACTTGCTC
>JALXCE010000132.1 GCA_026991055.1 Caldifarciminota bacterium
ACTTCACAAATCCCGCTTCTCTCTTAAAGTTCAGTCATTCCATGTCATAAAAGTCCTGCAAGGGCATTATAATTTCACAAGTAACCATGGTTAAAGACAGAGGAATGACAATTGCAGAAGTGCTTACTATCATCGCAATAATTGGCATTATTGCGGCGCTTGCCTATCCTTCGTTCAGGAGAACCATTCTCAGGATTAATCTAAAGAAAGACCTCACGATCATTTATGGGGATTTTGCGACAGCACGCGCAAGTGCCATGGAAAAAGGTTGCGATTGGGACATTATGTTCCTCCCAGACCAGAATGCATACGTTATTTTTTCAGACAACGGTATCGTCTCGCCGGGCCCTGATGGTGAAATATTCACTGAGGATGACGTTATCAACACAGATTACAGAAATAACGGTGTTTTAGACAACATCTACGGTGAGAAGGCCACTTCAAAGAAGGTGAATCTCAAATTTTCAAGATTTGGCATTCCTTCGGACTTCAATGTAACAAAGCTTGCATGTATGAATCAGCCCGGCAATCCTCCTTCAAACGGAGTCGATTTTGTTAACAACATTGTTAGGTTTTCACACCTCGGAGTAGCAAGAAGCGGTGGCGCCGTATACATCACAAACGGGAAAGACCTTTATGCCATCTCTGTAACTGGCTCAACAGGTAAAATAACACTCTGTAAATGGTATGGAAGCATCTGGAAATGAAAGATAAAGGATTCACATACACAGAAGTACTTGTAGCGCTCATTATCGTGGTTATCGGGTTTATTCTCATCTTCAACATGTCTTTTGTGGCTCTATCCACCGGTAGCTACAACAAAGACTTATTATCGGCAAAGGAAATTTCTTCTTCCCTTTTCGACTCGCTTAAAGCACTTCCTTATACCGACAATTTACTTCGGGATGATGGGGACACGACAGACCTTACCAATATTTCAAACCCTGATCACATATATCAGCTCGTCGGGCACGATGACGACCAGGATGACAGAATCGATGAGGAAATTTACAACCATATTGACGATGATAACGATGGAAAAATAGACGAGGACCTTAAAAAATTCTCCGTTGTCATAAATATAGCCGACAATGTTCCGCTCGTAGACACAAAAACCATTTCCGTTATTGTTTACTGGAAATATCACGGGGTAACGAGAAAAGTGATGATGCAGGGTATCAAAAGGAGATTTTAGGATGAAAAAGGACCACGGGCTCACTCTCATAGAACTCATGATTTCCCTGACGCTTGCGACTTTTGTGCTCGCCCTTGCCTTTTACATCTTCCAGAAACAGTTCAAGTACTCGCTCGTTCAGGAATCTAAATCAAAGCTGGAAGTGGAGAGTTACACGGGTATCAATCTCCTTGTCCACGACATTCTCCACGCCGGATTCGGTCTCAAACTTTCTGCAAAGCCCATAGATTCAAAAAATTCAAGTCCTGATACACTGATTATTATCGGAAATGCCTTAAATACAGCAGTTTCCCCCAAATGGAGTGTTACAATGAAAAAAGCACAGCTCTCAAACACAATACTTGTGAGAAAATGGAATAAGGACAATTTCACGCAGGGGGATTGGCTTGTTATCCTTTCTGATAGTAAAACTTTTATTGCCGGGCCTTATGAAATCACACAGGCAACAGACGTTGATGGACCAGACCTGAATGGAGATGGAGAGCCAGATCCGGCTTTAAGACTGAGATTAAGCACTGAAACAGGCGTTACAGCGGGTAAGGCGAGCCTGATTTTTAAGGTTTCACCCAACCACATAGCCGACACAGTGATTTATTACATTTCAAATGGGACTCTTTACCGGAATTCGGCACCTCTTATTAGCAATGTTGAGGATTTTGAGGTTAATTTTCTGCTCGATACAGATTACAATGGAATTTACGATACGTGGACACCTGATATCAGTGGACTCAATGCGGAACAG
>JALXCE010000133.1 GCA_026991055.1 Caldifarciminota bacterium
TTCATGGATTTAATTATAATCTTTGACCTGAGGTTCTGAAAGTTGTAAATTTAACCTATGTGTCAGATGAAGCTTGAAAAGGTAGGTTCAAATTTAATCGTATTTATCCACGGTTTCTTCGGGAATCTGGAAACGTTCAGACCACAGGGAGAATTTCTAAAAGAGTACGGATTTTCCTACGCCCTTGTTACTTATCCAAAGGTAGAATTCAACCTGATTGACTTTGTGGACTGTGTGGTGGAGAAGCTACTGGACGTTGGAATGGAGAGATTCAGTGTCCTCGGCACCTCAATGGGTGGATTTGCGGCGCAGCTCCTTGCAGCGAGGTACAATTCCAGAATAGACTCTTTGATACTCTCCAACACATTCGCTTCAACAGCTGTTTTCAGGAAGAAAAACAAGTTTATCGCAATGATTGCCCCCCTGCTTCCCGAAGGCCTTATAAAATACTATCTGAAAAACGTGGTTAGAAAGGAGTATGGCAAGTACAAAGATGTGGGCAAGATTTTGCAACTGGTGGATAAAATTTCTAAAAAGGATGTGCTTGTGAGGTTAAAGGCACTCCTTTCCATTGAGGCTGTGGAATTTGAGAAAAATTTCCCGGTCGCAGTTTTAGACTCGGCCGATGATGTCACCATTCCAGAAGATGTTAAATCTGAGCTGAGATTCAAGGCGAGACCTGATTTTGAATACACCTTCAAATACGGGGGACATTTCCCCTATATTTTCAATCGCAGCGAATACAACAGCATACTTCTGAACTTTTTAAAAGAGGTCTACTCCCTGGATATTTGAGAGCGAATCTTCTCGATCATTTTGCGGTGAGTCGAGAAGGGAATCTCCGGAATTTTGTCAATGGGGAAGAATTTCGCATCTGCTGCATCGTCGCCTGCCCGGAGTTTGCCACCTGTAAGGTCCAGCCTGTATCCAATGGAAATAATCCAGCGGTATTTCGTACTGCTCTGGCCATAAATCCCGATGATATCTTTTATCTCACCTTCCAGACCTGTTTCCTCCCGAAGCTCGCGCTTTGCGGTCTCCTCGGGCTGTTCCCCGATCTCCATGTAACCAGATGGAAGTGCCCACATTCCTTCAGCCGGCGGTACCCCACGCTTCACAAGTAGTATCTCGTTTTTCTCGCTCAAAACCACACAGGCCACAACGGGGACCGGATTTTCCCAGATTACCATCTCACACTTGGGGCAATAGAGATGTTCCTTGCCCTCAACGACCTTTTTCTCAAGGCGAGTGCCACACAGTGGACAGAATCTAAAAGGGTAAAATGGCTTTATTTTCTTCTCCATGCTAAATAGCATAAATCCCACAAGTAGCTACATCAACAGTGGATTAAATGGCTTTAAGAACTTCGGTATAGCCTACTTTAACTCATCTATCTAACCGGTCAGTTTAGACAAATTCCCAGAGTTAATTAATCGTGCACAGCAGGTGGCAATTTTAAGTTGCGGCTGCTTACTTCTTTACTGTTCCCTCCTTGTAAAATGGGAGCTTTACCACCTGGGCGTCTACCTTCTTGCCACGAATATCCACAGATATTTTGCTGCCCGGCTTTGCAAATTCAGGAGGTACATAGCCCATTCCTATTCCCCTCTTGAGTGACGGAGAAAACGTTCCACTGGTTACAACACCGATCTCTTTATCTCCATCAAAAATTTTGTATCCGTGTCTTGGAATGGCTTTTGCTTCAACGGGCTCAAATCCCACCCTTTTCCTCGTCACTCCTTGCTCTTTAATCTTCAGAAGCGCTTCCTTTCCGATAAATTTCTCTTTGTTAAGCTTTGTGATCCACCCAAGACCTGCTTCGAGCAGGTTGGTGGTCTCGTCAATGTCATTTCCGTAGAGACAGTAGCCCATCTCGAGTCTCAGGGTATCCCTCGCTCCAAGGCCCGCAGGTTTAACATTCTCTTCTTCGAGTAACTTAAAGAAAACTTCCTCTACATCATCTGGTGAGAGGTAAATTTCAAAGCCATCCTCGCCTGTATATCCTGTACGGGATACAAGGGCCTCTTTTCCCATGACCTTGCCACGGGCTGCCCAGTAGTATTTCATTTTTGAGAGATCAATGTCCGTGTATTTCTGAAGAATCTCCTCACTCACAGGCCCCTGAAGGGCAAGCTCTGCAACCTCGTCAGACCTGTTTATTATCTCGACTCCGCTGTCAAATTTATGTTCAAGGAGCCAGTTATAGTCTTTCTCTATGTTCGATGCGTTGACAACGAGAAGGTAATAATCTTCGAGGCGATAAACGAGAAGGTCGTCCACTACGGTTCCTTTCTCTGTTGGAAATGCAGAATACTGAACCTGAAAGACATCCAGCTTTGAAGGGTCGTTGGACGTTACATAGGAGACAAATTCCAGAGCACGCTCACCGTGAACTTCTATTTCACCCATGTGAGAAACGTCAAAAAGTCCCGCGTGTGTTCTCACCCAAACATGCTCCTGGGTGATACTGCCATACTGAAGAGGCATTAAAAATCCAGCAAAATCAACGATTTTGGCCCCTAACTTTTTATGAGCTTCGTAGAGAGGTGTTTTTTTTGCCATTTTTTATCCCTCGTAATAATCCTGGTTTTCAAGTAACTGCTCGGGTGGCACATCTTTCCACACCCTCGCAGGTACGCCAATTACTATTTTTCTGGGTGGAACATCTCTCGTCACAACAGCACCAGCTGCGACAAGTGCATCTTCACCAACAGTTATTCCTGGCAGAAATGTCGTATTCGCTCCAACACGTGCCCCCTTCTTGAGGGTCACCCCTTTGTGATACTTAAACCTCTCCTTTGTTCGACCGAGGAAGTTGTCATTGGTAAAGGTGACTTCAGGGGCAATAAAGCAGTAGTCTTCAATGGTAGAGAGAGCTGTGATGTATGCCTCCGTCTCAATCTTGCACTTCTTGCCAATTTTGACCTTATTCTCAACTGTCACCCCTCTCCCTATGATCGTGAAGTCCCCAATCTCAACGTCTTCCCGCACTGATGCAAGGTCAGCAATGAGGACTTTGTTCCCGATCTTTGCCCCCCTGTAAATCACCACGTTTGCACCGATTAGAACGTTGTCTCCAATCTCAAGAGGTGGTAATTCCTTTTCTTTTGTCACGGCAGACATTGCTGCTTTCATGGGCAGTTTGCCAATTACCGTGTTGTCGTCGATCCTTACGTTACTTCCAATTTTCGTGTCGTTGTGGATCACCACATTGTTGCCAATCGAGGTATTGTCCCCGATTACTACGTTTTCTCCAATTATCACGTTATAACCTATTCGTACATTTTCACCGATTTTTGCAGTTTTGTGAATCATTTTTCTCCTCCTTGCTTTAATTTTATTGAGGATTGGCGGGAAAATCTATTCTATCCCGTACTTTTTAATCTTCCTGAGCAGGTTCATCCTCGAAATCCCCAGCATATCAGCGGCCCTCTTCTTGTTCCAGTTCGTAAATTTCAGGGCTTCAATGATAACAGCTCTTTCTATGTTTTCCATGTTGAACTCCTTCACATCAAACTGGAGGACAATCTTATCTCTCTCTTCTGATGTTTGCCTTGATGTGATGGTATCCCTAATGAATGTCGGCTTTATGTGAATGTCCGACGAGGTGATCAGGGACCCATGTGACATGAGAGCGGCACTTTCCACAATATTTCTCAGCTCTCTAACGTTTCCTGGCCAGGAATGGTGTCTCAGCTTTTCAAGTGCATCCGGGGTAAACCTCTTTTCCTTTATGTTGTATTCTTTGATGAATTTTTTAAGAAAAAACTGGGCGAGAAGAATCACATCGTCTTCTCTCTCCCTTAGTGGGGGAATGTAAATATTTATAAGGCTCAATCTGTAATAGAGGTCTTTTCTAAACTTACCTTTCCGAACCAGGGTTTCAAGCTTAATATTGGTAGCAGCTATGACGCGCACATCAACCTCTCTCTCCTCGGCAGCCCCTATAGGTCTGTACCTTCGGGTTTCCAGAAATCTAAGGAGCTTGTTCTGCACGTTCAAAGGCATATTTGATATTTCATCGATCAAGAGGGTACCTTTGTCTGCAAGGCCCACAAGGCCCTTTCGGCTTTTCACTGCCCCTGTGAACGCTCCTTTTACAAATCCAAAAAGCTCTGCCTCCAGCAGGCTTTCGGGAATAGTCGAACAATCCACGGGTATGAATGGGCCACCGGCACGGGCACTCTTTTCATGTATAAACCTTGCAAATATTTCCTTCCCTGTACCAGTTTCCCCTGTTAGAAGTATAGTTTTTACCCCGCTCTCCGCAGCTTTCCTGGCCGCGCTCAGGGCCTCTAAAAATCTGGGACTCTTACCTATGATAACTAATTTTTCACGATTTGCCATAATTTAAGGCTAAATTATAAACTTTTGCTGTTTCGACTGCTGTTCGAGACCAGCTAAACTTCCTGGCATTTTTTAAGCCTTTTTCCACAAGCTGTTCTCTTAAAGATTCATCTTGTAGCACTTTCAGCATTCCTTCCTTGATACTTTCCGGGGACTGTGGGTTTACTCTTACAAACGCATCATTCCCAATTTCTCTGAAAACTTCGATATCTGAAGCGACCACTGGGGTGCCACATCTCATGGCCTCCAGAAGCGGCAGGCCGAAACCTTCGTAAAGGCTCACAAAAATTAGAGCAACAGCCAGGTTATAAATGCACTTAAGCTCATATTTTTCCACATATCCAAGTTCCTTTACCCTATCCTGTACGCCTAATTTTTTTGCGAGGTCGCGCTGATGTTCCTTAAGAAAGCCGCCTGTTATAACGAGTTCAACGTCCTCGTTCAAAATTGATAGGGCCTCAAGTAAATTTTCAATATTTTTCCTCTCTTCGGTTTCTCCTGCATAGACAAAAAAGGGCTTATCAAGCTCAAATTTTTGCTTTACGTCCAGGCAATGCCGGGCCTCAATTCTCTCCCAGAATTCTGAAACACCATTATAGACAACATACGTTTTCGCCTCCACTTCGGGGAAAAATTTTAGAAGCTCCTTTTTCGCAAATTCGGAGATAACAATTATTGCTGTTGGTTTTCTTTCCAGGGCCCTTCTCAACTTTCTCGCGGTCCTGCTCTCCGGGTGTTTAATAAGCGGATAAACATCGTGAACTGTAAGAACTGTCGGAAATTTTACATTTGGAATATAGGCATCTGTACCGTGGAACAGATCAAATTTCCTCATAAAATAAGCCTTACCATTCAATTCAAAAAAGGGGTATCCCGGACCCTTGAGCCTTTTGAGTCGGCCAGGGTACTTTAGCCTGGATACTTTGAATAATTTTATGAAATTCACACTTTCCATGTGGGAAATTAATTCAAAAATATAACTTCCAATTCCTCTTGGTATCCTGTTTAAAATAGCTGTCACATCTATTCCTACTTTTAAAGACATCTGTAAGCGTCTCCGGCAACATAAAAAGAGCCAATCACTACAATTTTTGTATTTATAAAGTTCTCATTGAGAAATTGCAAGCCATCACATGGTCTTTCAAATATTGCAGGTATGTGAATCCCCGATGATTCCGCAATTTTTTTCAGTCTGGTCGGACTCATAATTCTCGGAACTGATGCACCGGTGAGGTATATCGCCTTGGAATTTTTACTTAATATCTCAAGCATGTTGTCTATCGCCTTATCTTTGCTTACGCCAAAGAGGACAACCGGTTTGTCTTTGAACAACTCAAAATAGGATTCAAAGAAACTCTTAAGCGAAATTTCATTATGAGCGGAATCAACTATAACCGTATTACTGCCCTTCTGAATTACATCAAATCTTCCTCTCAGTTTGACATCATCAAAATTGAATCCGTGAATCCCCAATAAATCCAGTAGATTGCAGGCGATACTCATATTTATTGCCTGAAATTTTCCCTTAAGAGGAGAAGAGAGCACCCTGGAGTTGCATTCTATCTCTGTGCCTTCAAGACCTATGCGAGTGACTTTGGGTGGTTTTAACACCAAAAGTTGGGCCCCTATTTCTTCTGCTCTTTCCCTAATAACTTTAACTGCCTCATCATGGTACTGAAGGGTTACAACAGGAGCTCGGTTTTTGATAACGGCCGCCTTTTCCCGGGCAATCTTTTCCACTGTGTCTCCAAGTATTCTCGTGTGGTCAAGATCAATGGGAGTAATTGCTGTAGCGATCTGATTTAGCACGTTTGTTGCGTCCAGCCTGCCACCAAGACCCGCCTCAAAAACGGCAAAATCAACGTTCTCGTCAGAGAAATATTTAAATGCAATGGCCGTGAGAACCTCAAAGTAAGTCCTCACTCCATCCCCCTTTATAAAGGGCTTAATTGTCTTCACGTAGCTTGCGAACTTCTCTTCAGGGATCAGGTTAAAATTAATCTGGATTCTTTCCCGGATATCAACAAGGTGGGGAGACGTGAACAGGCCCACTCTGTAGCCCTTAGAGGCTAACCCTGCAGTGATCAATGCCGCTGTGGAGCCCTTCCCCTTGGTCCCAACAATCAGAATGGGATTTTTTATGTTTTCCTGAGGATTTCCAATAGTTTTGAGGAAATCTTTAAATGGCTCAAGTGAGGAAACATACCCGGGTTTATACTCGTAATTTATCAGAGAATAGAGAAACCGCTCGGCTTCTTCAAAATTCATTTAACAGGCTGCCACTCGACTTTTTCTTCAGACTCCTCTGAAAGATCGAGAACTTCCTCTGAATTGTCTTCTTCGTATCGCACCCTCGCACGACCGGTGAGTACATTAATTTCTACAACCCTTGCCACTCCTTTGGGAGTCTGAATTCTGGAGCC
>JALXCE010000134.1 GCA_026991055.1 Caldifarciminota bacterium
CAAAATACACGGGTTCAAACTCATGGGCAGGAGGTTCAGTCCTTTTCTGCATGCTGGACATTGTTTGCCCTGTTTCATAGTAGACTTCAAGGGCTCTCAGGATGCGAAACCAATCGTTAGGGTGTATTCTCTCCGCGCTTTCCGGGTCAATCCTGCGTAGCTCCTCATAAAGGTTCTTGATCCCCTCATTCCTCAGTCTCTCTCTCAGCTGACGCCTGATCTCCTGACTTATAGGCGGAGCCTCAAAAAGACCTTCAAAGAGGGCTTTGAGGTACAGGACAGTTCCACCGATGATTACAGGTTTTCCGTCAGCATTAAGAATCCTCTTGATTTCTGCTTCGGCCTCTTTTGCAAAATCTGCAGCGCTGAAGTATTCATCAGGGTTTCTGATGTCCACAAGAGAAAATTTGTCTCTGATTTCGGCCGGTGGCTTATTCGTCCCGATGTCCATATATCTGTATATTTTCCTCGAATCGGCGACTATAAACTGAATATCCGGAACTTCTTCAAGAAGGACCCTTGCCAGCCGGGTTTTACCGGAGGCAGTTGGACCAAAAATGACGGGAATTTTCATAACGGAAGTTGTGGAAATTTTCCTTCGGGGTCCAGAGCGGCCTTGATTTTCCTCATGAGCTCAAGGCTTTTCATCTCAGGTGCGAGCAGTTTTAAATTCTCCATATCCATAGCATAACCATCACCGAATTCGACAAGCTGGGCATATCTTTCATAAAGATGGTCTGTGTAAACGGCCTGAGTTCCCCAGTCTATAATGCCGCCATCGAGTAAAATGTCCAGATTAGTGTAAATGGCCTTAAGAGACAGACCTATCTTGTACCTTTTGGGAAGCGAATTCTTCCAGGTTTCAAGTGGGTCAGTAGTGGTTTCTTCCAGTTCTCGGGGTAAAATTTTAATCTCCTCTTTAAAATCTTCCTCATGCCCTTCGAGGGTTAGGTTCAGCCTGTAATCTCTGTTTTTAGAGATGATTAGACTGGAAAGAAGAAGTGAATTCTGATAAATGGCATCCAGAATCTCGCGCAATCTGTCAATATTCGTGGTCCTCACTTCAAAATGTCGCCTTACCTGCGGCTTTGGTTCAAGCTTTAGAATGACATCAGCAATCACACCAAGTGTCCCAAGAGACCCGAAAAATAGCTTTGTTACGTCATAACCTGCTACGTTCTTGATTACCTTTGCTCCAAACCTGAGTGGGGTTCCATCCGCCTTGATTACCGTGGCGCCAAGCACTCGATTTTTAAGAACTCCATATTTCAGGGATTCCGGACTATTTAAATTGAATGCGATACTTCCCCCGATGGTCGAATTGGGTGAAGGAGCTGAATGGGGAAAATACAATCCGTTCTCTTCGGCAAATTTTCGAATATCATCGACAGGAGTTCCTGCCTTCACAACAAGCATGAGGTCTTCTGGCAGAAATTCAACCACGCCGCTATATCCCCCCACGCTAAGGGTATTAGAAATCAATGGTTTAGCCCGGGTAGAATTTCCCATAGGCTGAATTTTTTCGGCTGACCTGACCCTGGAGGAAATCTCCATAACGTAATCCGGGAAGTTTCTCTTCCTGCCTTCAAATTTTTCAGGGAATATTTTCCCTGGGTTCATCATGTTTTGAGGGTCGAGCGCCTTTTTAAGGGTCAGCATGGTCTCCATCTCTTCGTTGGTGAACATGATATTCATGTACTCTTTTTTCTCAAGGCCAACTCCATGCTCGCCGGTGATAGTTCCATCTTCGTTGATACAGAGCTGTGCTATTTCTTTTGCGGCACTGATAGCGTTTTTTATCTGCTCTTCATCAAGATCAAGCATTATCTCTGGATGCAGGTTACCATCTCCTGCATGGGCAAGGGTGCCAGCAGTCAAACCATAGGATTCCACAATTTCACGGGCCTTTTTGATGAGAACCGGCAATTTGCT
>JALXCE010000135.1 GCA_026991055.1 Caldifarciminota bacterium
GTAAGCACTTCTGCAATTGTCATTCCTCTGTCTTTAACCATGGTTACTTGTGAAATTATAATGCCCTTGCAGGACTTTTATGACATGGAATGACTGAACTTTAAGAGAGAAGCGGGATTTGTGAAGTTAAATTTTGTAAGGATATCCCTCACTTGTAGAAAGGGAAACAAGGGGAAAAGGATATTGATGGTGAATCTAATGTAGCTGGAGAAGTTATATCCAACTTACCATGTTTTATGTCTTGATAAATTTTGCACAAAATATACTCAAAGACCCCTCTTCTCAGTGTAAATTTTTGTTTGTGAAAAGGAGAACACCCAAAATTTCTTCTCTATGAAAGATAGGACAAACTATTATAGCACATAATCCAATTGTTACCTTTCAAAAAATCCATCTTCAGACTTAAAGAAGTGCAGAGAGAGACAGATATAGCAAAATAGTGAATAGACTTTGTCATGAAAAAATAATTTGCATCAACATTTAATATTTTTATGACAAATCTGGCTTTATTTTTTCAAAAATATGTGCTAAAACCTAAGAATAAAAGGTATATTGACCCTCGCAAAAATTGATAAAATTGGGGTGAAATGGTCTTCTTTATACATAAGGCCAAGCTTTGAGTATAATGTCAGTAAATCGCTCTCCCTTTCATACATAATATAAGTAAATAAAGATTTCTCCACAGGTGGCAATGGCCAGTTTAGGTTTCCTGGCAGAGAAGAATCTTCCCAAGGGGTTCGCAAATCTCCCATTCCATGCTTAAGATATTCAATGTTCAGTGTAAAGAGCTCCCTCGGAGTTCTCCAGTAGCCCAACTCCATGAAAACATGCTTGAAATCATTGCCGGCCCAGTGCCCAAGAGGGGTGAAATTGATTCCCCAAGTATTTGTGTGGGAAAAATGGGCATAAGTCCAGGGTGAAACCTCACTGTACTCAAACCTGAAGTCCATCTTTTTTATTCCCAATGGATTAACCGTGTAAAGTCCAAGCATATATCCATAAAGGGAAGCCTGGTTGTCACCGGGAGTTATAATCCAGTCGTCGTCAAGGAAAATGAAATATATCTTGCTCCTCGCTGGAAAATAAACAGTCACATTCCCCTCGGCTATCAGATTATCATCGTTGTCCTTACTGTGCCTCTGGATCAGGTAGTAAAAATCCACCGGATTTATGTATTTGAAGAGGTCTTTCCGGGTGTAAATCACTGCATCCGAGAAGCCAAAGGACACCCTTTTAAAGGGATTTATTTCCACCCTCTGGTATGCCACGCGTTTGGCTTCAACTGTGTCCGGCATCCCGGCATTGAAGAACACGAATTTAAATTTTTCCCTGTAATTTCCCTGAAGGTAGTATAAAAAATCAAGTGGCTGATTAATTCCGGAAAAGAGGAAATTGGCAGAATATCCAGGGCCCATCCTTATGTTAAACCTTCCCACACGAAGGAGCATATCTTTGAGTTTGAATTCGCTATAGGCCTTTTCCATTCGAAGGTCAAAGAAACTTGCCATCCCGATGGCCGCTTCTCCCTTGAGAATGTAAAGTTTCCTGCGATAGTCATTCAGGGGATCGTAATATGGCAACGTAAAATCACGAGACTTTTTATTGAAAAATACAACCTCATCCTCGATGGACCAGAATCGGTTGACTTGAAATTTCCCATCAAATCCAAGCTCAAAGTAGTTTAGATACTTTGAACTTCCCTCAGCCCGCAGACTATTGTCAAAATAGCTCTGGATGGTTAAACCCTTACTAAAATCCCGGGACGTCTCTTCGATCGGGTAAATCGTAAATAAACTTTCACCCTTTAGAGTGGCCTGTCTGTCCATATATCTGTATGTAAGCGAGGGGAATCTCCAATCTAAAGGATTACTTATGGGGGTAAGTATGAATGATAATACTGCGAGGAAGAGCGTCATTTGTTCCTGAGCTCATGGTATAGCTTTTTAAGCATAATTGCGTCTCCCTCGAGATTTGGACTCTCAGATACGACACAGCCCTTGATGTCTTTATCAATGAAAGCCTGAATAAGCTCTCTGTACTGCATATCTGATTCTTCGAGATTCAGGTGATTTCTCTCACCCTTTGGACCGTAGGCAATGCCAGAAATATGGATGTGCATATTTTCAAGCCCTTCTCTCCCAAGGTGTTTCTCAATTAGCTCGAGATTTCTCATAAATTCTTCGTAGGTATTTTCTTCCCCCACTGAGCGTGCATGAAGATGCGCGAAATCAACGCAGGGGTAGACCCGCCCTTTAAATTCCTCTGAAAGCTTCAAAATTTCTTCCAGAGTCCCAAATTGTGTGGGTTTTCCTGTGGTTTCAGGCCGAATATCAATCTCAATTCCCTTTTTATCCAGGGTCTCAAGAATTTCTTCTAATGCAGCTTTGACCCTTTCATAAACCTTCTGAGGCTCGTCTTTCTGGTAAAAAGCTGCATGAAAGGTGACACTTTTAGCTCCTGCAAGATAGCCTATGCGAGCGGAATCCAGTATCCTTTCGATGGATTTCCTGAATTTCTCGGGTTCTTTTGTATTCAAATTTATGAAATATGGAGCATGGACAGTGAGCTCAATCCCCAGTTTTTTTCTCAGCTCGTTGACTCGACGGGCAAGCTCAGGTTTCATCCTTACACCCTGAACAAATTCAAGTTCCATGCAGTCGAGGCCAAGATTTGCAACCTGTTTAATTCCTTCTTCTGTGGAGCGTTTGGCTGCAGAATGAGGAACACCAGCAGGTCCAAATAAAAGACCCTTCCACTTACCCTTCATCTTTCAAAAATTCCTCGTAAAACCTTCCAGCCTGAAAGATTGTTTTTTCATCAAACGGACGTCCTATCAGCTGAAACCCTATAGGCAGGCCGTCTTTTGAGCGGCAACACGGAATTGAAATTGCAGGCAGACCGGCAAGACTGGCTGTAACTGTGAAAATATCTGAGAGGTAAAGAGACACCGGGTCTTCAATCTTTTCTCCGATTTTGAAAGGTGGGGTGGGTGAGACAGGGGTAAGAATGAGGTCCACATCTTTAAATGCCGTATCGAAGTCCTCTTTTATCAACCTTCTTGCACGCTGTGCATTGAGATAATAGGCATCGTAATAGCCTGCAGAAAGGGCAAAAGTTCCAAGAAGAATTCGACGCTTGACCTCCTCACCAAACCCCTCGGTTCGGGTCTTTTTGTACATCTCATCAAGGGTCTCATACCCTTTTGCCCTGAAACCATAGCGGACACCATCGTAACGGGCAAGGTTGGAGCTTGCCTCGGATGTTGCAATAATGTAATAAACAGAAATTGCGTATTCAGTGTGTTTCAGGCTAATTTTTTTGAGCTTAAATCCTGCCTCTTCGAATCTTCTGGCAACCTCGAGCACCCCTGATTTTACATCTTCATCCACTCCCTCAACAAAGTATTCATCCGGGATTCCGATGGTGAACCTATTTTTGTCATAATTATCAAAGATTTCGTTAATATCAGGGACAGGCACATCGACCGAGGTCGAATCCATGGGATCAAATCCCGCGATTGCTGTGAAAAGGATGGCAGAGTCATAGACGGAGTTTGTAATTGGGCCTATTTGGTCAAGAGAGGAGCCAAAGGCAACGAGTCCGTATCTTGAAACCCTGCCGTAAGTGGGTTTAAGTCCTACCACACCGCAGAAGGAAGCCGGCTGTCTAATCGAGCCACCAGTATCTGACCCAAGGGCAGCCACTGCTTCACCCGCTGCAACTGCCGCTGATGAGCCACTGGACGAGCCACCTGGTACATATTCGGCATTGTGAGGGTTTCGTGTGGGGCCAAAATACGAGTGCTCACCTGAGGAGCCCATGGCAAATTCATCCATATTGGTTTTTCCGATGATTATTGCCCCCTGACTTAAGATTCTGTCCACTACAGTGGCATTATAAGGTGGCCTGTAACCTAAAAGGATTCGCGAGCCACATGTGGTGTCCATATCCTTTGTTGAAATATTGTCCTTGACCGCAACTGGAATGCCGTAAAGTGGGGGGATATCATCACTTAGATTTTTCTCAAGCTCAACTGCCGTCTCTCTTGCTTCATCCTCGTAGAGGCTGATGTATGCATTGATTTCGTTTTCCCTGCTCTTAATTGTGTTAAACACCTGTTCCAGAACATCACTTATCGTGAGTTCTCTGGCTTTGTATTTCTCATGAATCTCTCTAATCTGCATGCTCACCACCTTATTCTAAAGTCTTCGAATTCCCCTTTGTAAGGCTCGTAATGTACTTCAACATGATCAACGCGAGCCGCCGGGGAACCAACATGACACCATTCAATCATCTTCTTAACGTCCTCCTCATCACCTTCAAAAACCGCTTCAACTCTCCCATCTGGCAGGTTTCTAACCCACCCTGTCACTCCATATTTATTTGCCATCCTTCTGGTGTAATCCCTGAAAAACACCCCCTGAACTCTTCCTGAGACGAAAACGTGTGCCCTAACTTTCATGCCACAAATTTTAATCCTACCAAATGAAAAATTCCACTGGAGTAAGTGTTCTATGACTTCGCGGCGAGAAATCAGTGAATTTACGTTTGAGGAAATTTTAGATGAAACCCCTCACATAACCTTTTACCACAATCTCAGAAAAGTTCCTTCTCCCGCTTGTGAAGCAAGCGGGAGAAGGTTAGGGAGAGGGCACTCCGATTGAAACTCTAAAAATCCCAGATGTATCCCCATTCCACCCCAGCCCTCCCTTCCCGGAGGGAAGGGAGGGAGTTTTTGCTTAAGCCAGCAATAGTGAAATTTTTACCCAGATTCCCTTCCTTCCTCGAGGAAGGAGGGGTTAGGGGAGAATGGTGAAAGAAAATTAATGTTTGGCTTAAAATCTTTACATTCAGGGAATTAAAAGCAGAAAAAAGTAATATTCAACTTTGTGTTTTATAAATTGGAAGATTTTTAATATGTAGCCCCTCACCTCAATCCTCTCCCCGCAAGAATTTATGCGGGGAGAGGAAGACTTTAGATGCGAGGTCGAATGATTGGATATGAAATCCAAAGTCCATGGGCTAAGCGAATTGTCGCATAGACATCCATGGAAACACAAAGATGAATTTTCATAACAAACGGATCTCGCGATCCCTATCCAAGAAAAAACTTACCCTCCCCCGCGCTTTGCGCGGGGGAGGGTGTGGGAGGGGCCTTCCGCTTGAAATCTTAAATAATCCAAGATGTAGCTCCTCACCTAAATTGTTTCCAAACAGATATTTATGCGGGGAAGGGGCCGGCGAAAAAGGAAATATTTTAATGGAAGGAAAATTTCCGCTATGAAACCTCTCCTCTTCGGAGAATTTTTGGATGATGTCAACTTTTAGGACTTTCAATAATTCGAAGGCGCTTGCATGGGGATGAATGTGTAGGTGAGGGGGCACCGCGCACGTAGTGCGCGGTGCCCCCAACCTTTAAAAGAATTTTTTAAATATCGTAAAGCGGTAAATAGCGAAAGTAGGAGCAGATGTTTTAATAAAATTTCATCACCCTCGTTTCCTGATTAAAATCAGTCTGCCGCTAAAATTGGGTACCTCCAGTGTCTCTAACTTCTTCCAGATTGAATAAATTTACAGACTTGTTATCTTTGCAAGTTCACATAAAAACCTAATTTATAAGAATTCAAATCTTGACTGTTTTGTGATTAATGTATAAAATTCCACGCAATTGTCATGCTTGAGATTATCGTTAGAAGATTATGGCAGAGTGTAATCGTTTTGCTTGCGGTCTCCGTCCTTGTGTTTGTTATGGTGTACGTATCAGGAGACCCGGTGGAGCTTCTTGCGCCTCCAGATGCCACTGAAGTCGAGGTTGCGCAGCTAAGAAAGGCTCTCGGTCTCGATAAGCCACTTCATGTCCAATATATCCAGTTCTTAAAGCATGCCCTACATGGAAACCTTGGATATTCCTATGTAAATAATGCACCGGCGGTGGAGCTGATTTTTGAGCGTATGCCTGCAACCTTTGAGCTTGCTCTCTTTGCTACACTTATCGCTGTTATACTCGGTATTCCTTTTGGAATCATAGCGGCAGTAAATCCTGAAAAGCTTCATAGTAAACTGATAATGATAGGTTCCCTCTTTGGTATATCATTCCCCACCTTCTGGGTGGGAGTTATGCTTATTTTGATCTTTGCTGTAACTCTCGGCTGGTTGCCATCTTCGGGAAGGGGTGAAACCGTACGCGTTTTTGGCATTCCCTGGAGTTTTCTCACCTGGGATGGTATCAAACACCTCATTTTGCCATCGGTTACCCTTGCAGGCTATCACCTTGCTCTAATTGTCAGGCTTGTTCGTGCAGGCATGATGGAAGTTTTGCTCCAGGATTATATTAAATTTGCCAGAATAAAAGGAGTTCCAAAAAGGAAAATCATTTTTGTCCACGCATTAAAAAACATTATGATCCCTGTCATCACTATTATTGGATTGAACTTTGGAGGAATTCTTGCATTTGCAGTTGTTACAGAAACCATTTTTGCCTGGCCCGGGATGGGTAAACTCGTGATTGATTCTATTCATTTGCTTGATAGGCCAGTAGTGGTGGCCTATTTGATGATTGTAGCTGTCATATTTGTTTTGATAAACCTACTTGTTGACATAACTTACACATTCCTTGATCCAAGGATCAGATTGAAATGAAGAAGTTTTTCCAGAACGAGACAGTACAGGAATTTTTTGAGAGTAAGGAAGCCGTTTTTGGGCTTGCTCTGATTGTTATCCTTACTCTTGCAGCAATTTTTGCAAATTATATCGCGCC
>JALXCE010000136.1 GCA_026991055.1 Caldifarciminota bacterium
TCTATTAAAGTAATTGTGCTCCGTTATTATTCTCACCTTTACCCCACGGTTATAGACGGAGAGAATGGAATCAACGACCTCTGGCTCATAGACCTGGTGGAATGCCATGTCCAGTGAATATGTGGCTTGCGAAATTGTAACAGCAAGCTTATGAGGAAGATTGTCTCTTCCAAAGAAAACCTGTATCTGCGCCATCAATAGCGTAGCAAGTAGGAAATTCATCAGGGGAATACCTCCAATGAAAGTAGTTTTTGATTATACAGCAGATAGAGCGTTTATATAATTGAAATTTGAAGCCAGGCTTCGGATTAATTCCAGAATGTTTCCTGTATGTGGGAACTCATTAAAAGATTACCAGATTTTCCGGTGCTTATCAATGAAAACTATATTTTTGACCAGACAGGTCAATGGACCTTATTAAGAGTTTTCCGCTGATTTTAAAGAAAATTTTTTCGAATTTCAGGCCTTTGTGCTGTCTATCTCAGGCTCGTATTTTGAAGGACACTTGGTGAGCAAATTTTTGGCTTTAAGTGAGTTAGTAGATTTGTGATAAACTCCTTCGACCACAACTGATATGCCTTCGGAAAAGGCATCTGGTATGGGACCTGTGTAATCTACGTGGACGGAGTCACCGTTTTCTGTGAGGGTAAAGGCGAGGTGGTTGCCGGCTCGGTTAACCGAGCCGGCAACCACCTCACCCGATACTTTCACATACTTTCCATCAACTTTACTGGCGTTTGCCTTTAATTCATCAACTGTGTAATAGTAGACAAACGTCTTCTTTAAACCTGCACCCACTACATATGCTAAAAGTAGCAGGAACGATACACTTACAAGCAGTAGCTTGATATTCTTTGACTTTTTGCTCATTAACGAACCAGAAATTCAACCCTTCTGTTCTTCTTCCTCTGTGAAATCTTGTAGTTGAAATCGGCCACTCTGGATTCACTGTAGCCCCTTGCGATTAATCTCTGAGGAGCAATTCCTTTCTTTATGAGATAATCTCTAACAGCGAGCGCTCTCTTGAGGGAGAGAGCAGCATTATATTCAAATGAGCCCTCAGAGCTTGCATGGCCAGCAACTTCCACAACGATTCCAGGATTGGCCTTCAGGAATGCTGCAACCTCATCAAGAGCACTCTTGTACTCAGGTTTGATCTTGTAAGAGTCAAAGTCAAAGTAAATTATTGGGAATTTGTTGGCAAGGGACTGAGTATTTGCAGACCTTGCAAGTACAAAATTGACCTTTAAAGGCTCTGAATTCTTAACAACCACTGTCTTTACATCAAAAATGTGCTTTTCTGACTTTGCCTTGAGCATGTAAACGCCAAATGGCAGTGTAAGACTGTATTTCCCATTTGTAGCGGTTATAACCATCCCTTCAGGGTCAACTTCCACAGTTCCTGAAATTGGTTTATGGGTTTTGGCGTCGTAAAGAACTCCTGTTACTTCTGTTTTGATCTTCTTGAGGCCAATATCTAACTTTGTGATCTGACCCTCTTTCACAGAAATGGTCACTGTTTTGGGCTCATAGCCCCAGGCGGAAACTGTGGCCTTGTATGTGCCCACCGGGAGATCCCTGATAATGTAGCTACCATCTGCATCGGTTTTGATATTCAGGGGTACGATAGGGACTACCACATTGGCTACCAGTGGCTTATTGTTGGCCTCATCGTACACTTTTCCCATTACTCTTACTCCATCTTCGTAGGTGAGACCGAAGGATGGAGCTTTTTTAGGGGCGCAGGATGCCATTGCGAGTACGATTACTCCAAGTACTCCTATCTTTGCAATCCTCTTCATGTTTCAAACCTCCTTGTTTTTTATTCTATAGTTGGCTGTCCAGTATCTAATTTTTAATCTACTACGTGGTGACCTGTCAAGGTTTAAATCGCTTGAAAAATTAATAATTTCTATAAATTCCGGTGAT
>JALXCE010000137.1 GCA_026991055.1 Caldifarciminota bacterium
TAAACAAATAGTACGGGTAAACGATGGAGATATAGACAAGAATTATGATTGCCGGAATTGCCCAGAACTCCCAGCCAAGCCCCAGGAGTGCCGCGACAATCATCCACAGCCCAATGGCAATAAACAGCCAGCCTCCGAGTCTGTGTGTCTTTCTCCAGACCTCATCGGATGCAAGAGTCCAGGGAACTCGAATGCCGACAAAGAAATTTCGCTTTACAGTTGGAAGGTAGTTTCCAAGGAGAATCATCAGAACACCGAGGGCAATGACGAAAATAGATGAATCCACAGTCTTTGAACCGGTCTTGATAAGCCAGGCAAAAACAATCTGGAAGAAAAGCATAAAGGCAGAGACTATGTTAAGAATTGGTTTGACTGCGCGTCTCGACCTTTTGACGTTTTCGCGGTAAGGGTCAATTTTATCCCAATATGCCATCAGCGCACCCATGAGGAGAATTATGATTGTAAAAAGGAATGTTGCAGAAAATTTGTGTCCGTAGCCGTCCACCTCTCCTTTTATATTTAGATGGACGGGAACAATCTTCGCGGGTGTAGTAAAGTAAATCCAGATGGAAAGCACGAGTGATAGCCCTAAAATCACCCAGTAGGCCGGGTTTTTAAGGGCTCTGTCTTTCATTTTCTTCACCTCCTTGTAAAAGTTCGAGGACATAGGCAAGGATGTCCTCTAAAACAGTTGTGTTAAGAGAATAGATGATTTTTTGACCTTCGCGTCGAGAGGTAACAAGCTCGGCGTTTTTAAGGATTTCAAGATGATGGGAAAGCGTGGGTTTAGTAACATGAAAATGCTCAGCGATCTCCCCTGCACTCATGTCTTTCTCTTTGAGCAGTAGCAATATTTTCCGTCTTGTCGGATCCGACAAGGCCTTCCACATCTTCTGCATGTTAGATATTTTGACAAATATCTAAATAACTGTCAAGGGGACGATCTTTTTTGCTTGTATAACATGCCATATCGGACGAAAAAGTTTCAGGTATGCTTCCTTGAACGCAGAGGATGAGTTTTTGGAGGTAACTATTAAACGGAAAGAGAGTAAGTTGAGAAATCGATATTAATGGGTGGGCGGGGCCTTCGGCCCCGCCCACACCTTCTAAAATTCCTACCTCAATACCATCATCTTCTTCATCGCTTTCCCATGCTCACCTCTCACCACCACAAAGTACATTCCGCTCTCTAATCCCTCTACTCTCACTCGATAGTATCCCTTCCTCACCATCCCGTTGAACAATTCCTTCACTCTCCGACCCTCTATATTGTACACATCCACTCTCACCTTCCCATCTTCCGGTATCCCAAGCACTATTTCTCCCCTCCCCCTCATTGGATTCGGACTTATGGACATCACCCTGTACGTCTCAGGGATTAGCATTACCTCCTCTTCGCTCATCGGTCCACTGCCAGCTATTGGCTTTCCAAATACATATATCTCATTTAACACCGCCACTGGCCCACTCTCCTTCTCCACCTCAAGCACCACCGTTGAATCCTCCACATACATCTCCTCCGGCACCTCCAGCTCTATATATGTCTCTTTCCCCTTCTGGATCAGCTCACTCTTTACAGGCTTACCATCTAAGTAAAATTGCTCCGTTATATCATCCTCTTCCTCATGATATATGTACAGTCCAAGTCTGTAATATTCGTTAGGTTTGAGGTCTGTGATTCTATAGCTCAATCTATCTCCCACATCCGCTGATTTTCCTTTCTCATCACTGTACTCTTCAAATCCACTTCTCTCTATCGTCTTCGGTGTAGGTATCGTATCACCAAGTGTTATCACCTGCTCAGGTATCGGCCCCGTCGAATAGACGTTCACTCCAAGCATATTACTTGAACCATCCTTTATCATCAATGCACTTAAATATACGGATGTTTGATAGTATTCACCTCCTACGGTATAAAATGTTAATG
>JALXCE010000138.1 GCA_026991055.1 Caldifarciminota bacterium
TCACCTGAGCCACCCGCTTCAGTGTCCACAGATCAGTAGGAAATCCTGCAGCCAGTGGACCCCTAAGTAGAATATTTTCCAATTCTCTCTTTTGCTCATCGGTTAACTTCGGTGGTTTTCCAGGATGGGGTTTAGCCTTCAGAGCCTCTATGCCTCCACGTTCCAGTGCTTTTTTCCAGCGGAGTACGGAGGCGGGGGTAACTCCAACCATACGAGCTACCTCCCGGATACCTCTGCCTTGTTGGAGTAGGCGTGCGGCGATTAACCGACGCATTTCCAAAGCTTCAGCACTTCCTTTGGGTCTCATAGGTAGATTATACCCTCGTGTCTTTGTTAATGCAAAGGTCAATAAGAAAATTGATGGCGTGGACGACATTCACAGTATCCACGTCTGGAGTGTTGACTCAAAGGAAATATTTCTCTCCTGTCATCTGGTCGCATCAAGCTCAGACACGGATAGGATTTTGAAAAGGGTTCAGGACACACTTAAAGATAAATTTGGCATCACTCACACAACCATCCAGATTGAAAAAGAAAAAATATGTGATTCAGGGCTGATATGTGAAGATCACGCCGGGGGATAATTCTTCTGTAGTTTGACTTCTACCGGGAAGTTCAGGGGAGTTATTACCTGAATAGCCCTATCCGGGCATACGTCGTAGCATTTCATGCATCTTATACAGTCTACGTTGTCTGGATTTTCCCAGATCCTTATCTCCATGGGGCAAACATTGTAGCAAAGGTCGCACCTGGAGCATTTATCAAGGTCAACATGCATTCTAATAACGGCGAACTTATTGAAAAGGGAGAAAATAGCACCGAGTGGGCACATCATGCGACAAAATGGTCTCTTGGTCGTGATAAACAGGGCAAGGAATGCAAGTAATATCCCGTATTTGACGTAAAAATGGGTGGTTAAAAGGTCATACAGGGACGACCCCATGGATTTAACCGGATTCCAGGCAAGAAGTGGGATACCGGCTTCGATTGTGCCTGCGGGGCAGAATTTGCAGAACCACGGCTCAAGGAGAAAAATTGGCAATAAAATCGCAAGAATGACAAGAACCACATACTTGAAGTATTTTACCCACTCAGGCAAGCTGATTTTGAATGAAGGGATTTTGTAGAGGAGTTCCTGGATAAGTCCAAAAGGGCAAATCCATCCACATGGTGCCCTTCCGATCAAGCCCCCAATGAAGCCAAAGAAACCAAGCATAAAGTACGGGACCTGTCTGAGGGTCAAAAAGTGCTGAAAAGTACCAATGGGACAGGCGAATCTCGAAAGTGGGCACGAGTAGCAGTTCAGAGCAGGTGCAGGTACATTCTTAAAAACTCCCTGATAAATGGCCTGCCCTATTAAAACTCCCTTGACATAGTTGTCAATAGCAGCGGCACTGATGTATTGAAAGAATCTCCTGATTTTCGAAACCATTATTCAAGCCCGATGCATGAAAAACAGATAAGCGATGCATTCATCCCTATTTCGTTATTTTCTCCGGCCTTTATCCCGTGATATAGAAAGGCCGCAGAAACTGTAATGGTTACAATTATCGCTATAATCCATCCGATTCTTTTCATCGGGATTTAGTTTATTGGTCCTGAAAAGGAAATGTCAAATACCCGAAAGTATCGGACACGGCAGGTTAGCCCTATTTTTGGCCGATCTGGAATATCTCCAGATTGGTAATATTTCGCTTTTGCAAGGCGACTTTAGCTCTCAATCGATTTAATATCATGGAATCCACGAAAACCTTTACTTTTTGCATCCTCCCATAAACAGGCCCAACTTCGCCGTCTTTCGTCAAAATTAAATCTTCCTGAAGCATATCTAAGTCCTTTTCTAATCATTACTTACACCTCCTTTTTTATTTGACCAATCACCCACCTCCCCTCTTTTCCTATTGTATACCCTCTCTAA
>JALXCE010000139.1 GCA_026991055.1 Caldifarciminota bacterium
TTTTACAAGAGGATAGCTGTAAACCTTTTTAATATTATGTAAAGAGGGAATCTCGTCTGGATAGGGTTCCTCAAACGTCTTACACAGGGGTAGACTTAACCCTTGATAGGGTTCCACCTCTTCAAAAATCTTCTCGGTCACTTCTTTTACACTGTTAAAGCCAGGCTTACCTGTTATAGCAGAAATAAGCTCATCAAAAATTTCCCAGGCAGGACGTGCCATAGCATAATCAGGTATAGCCTTTTCTGCCCACTGTACTCTCCCCTCTGTATTCGTATAGCTACCATCCTCCTCAAAACTTAATGCGAGGGGTAGTACAGCATTGGCATATCCAGTAACTTCACTCCAGAAAGAATCTAAAACAACGATAAAGTCGATATTTTTAATGGCATCCAGAACTTCTTCTTTTGCCGGATACTCAATAAGCGGATCAACGTTATAAAGAATCAGGGCTTTTATCTCGCCTTTCTTTGCCCTTTCAATTATTTCAATTGTGGTATATCCTCTGACAGGCTCTAATTTCTGGCCGGCTTTTAATACAGGACTTACCCCCATATCAATAAACCCCTGACCATTAGGCGCACTTCTCAAAAGCAACACTTTTCCTTTAAGCAATACGGCAGCCTGGACAAGGGCCTTCTGGACAGTGTATGAGAGGGTATCGTTATATATAAATATAGTATATTCATTTACGGCCTTCTCGACCCACTCACGTGAAAGGCCGGCTTTCTTTACAAGCTCATCCAGAGAAACATTCTCAAGTCCCTCAACAGGTATCTCTTTTTTGAGACTTGCCGCCTTCAAAATCGCAAGAGCGGCCATCTCCTCGCCGAGCACGTCATAATGATAGGCTTCTGTAGCCCACCTCTTCTCAGGCTTACCTGACCACTTACCGAAATAGAAAATCTTCGAGCCCTTCTTTCTCGCCCTGACAAGTCTCAAACCAACAATCGGATGGGTCTCTTTTATCTCAGTACCGAAAACGACGATGTTTTCTGCACCATCAATATCCTTTAATCTGGCACTGGATGCCGAGGCGTTTAAAACCTCAAACACAGGGTCTCCATTTGCCAGATCAGGTCTTGGAAATCTTACGTCAATGTTTTTCGAGCCAAGGACATCTTTTAAGAGTTTTGCAAAGAGGTAAGCCGACTCGTTTGAGCCACGCCCACCTGCCAGAGCGGCAATAGATTCAGAGCCTGATTCCTCACGAATTTCCATAAGCTTGTCGGCTACAAATTGAATAACCTCATTCCAGTCCGTCTCTTTGAATTCACCCTCTCTCTTTATTAGAGGCTGGGTGATTCTTTCAGTGGAATTAACATAACTATGAATAAACCTTGTTCTGTCATCAATCCAGGGATCGTTTACGTCATAGTTAGGCCTCATATTAACTCTTAAAATTTCGTGATTCTCTCCCCTTACCCCACCCTCAACAATGTGGCCACGAGAGTATTTTCCTCCAACCCTTGCATAAACTTTTATATTTGCCCCAATGGAATCGTGTGGTGAGATACTATTAAAGATTTTGTGTTCCCATGGACGGGATTTAAATCTATAATCCCTGCCCGTAATTGCTCCCAGCGGGCAAACCTCTATCATGTTACCAGAAAATTCGCTATCGAGGATTTTATCTCTATAGGGCCCTACTCGCATCGTGTGACCCCTTCCAAATGCACCCCAGTCATCGTTAGCAGAAATTTCTTGATAAAAACTCACACATCTGTTACATAGAATGCACCTATTGGGATAGAGCTCCAAGTATGGATGAGCTTTAACCTTTTTCTTCTCAGTCTTCTCGAATGTGTACCGAGATTTCGTTGGCCCATAGATAAAGGTGAGGTTTTGTAAGTCACATTCACCACCTGCATCACAAGTAGGACATTCGAGTGGGTGAGATAGCAGTAAGAATTCAATC
>JALXCE010000140.1 GCA_026991055.1 Caldifarciminota bacterium
GGACGTTAAAGAGGGAATACGGATTGGGGGAAGTATTCAAAGAGGGGATAGAGAGGGCGGTGGAGGAGGCGATAGAGTTGTACAATGAGGAGAGGCCGCATCAGTCGTTGGGGTATGCGACGCCGAGCGAGGTGTATAGTGGAGAGGTAGAGATAAAGGGATTTGAGGTGAAGACAGGGGTAGATCATGCTGATGATAATTCCCCTTTTAAGTGTCAACATATTTCAGGACTTGACACATCTTTAAGTTTTCAGTCAAAATCCGTAAATCTCCCTCTCCCGCTTCGCGGGAGAGGGCAGGGGTGAGGATTACATCTTAAATCTTTTAAAGTTTGCAAGTTGAATGCTCCTCCCTGAATCCCCAGCGCTAAGCGCGGGGGCGGGAAGTGCTTTTCCCCTCAATTCCATCGCAAGCAAGACAGCATATTTTGGGACTTGAGAGGTTAAATTATCCCCACAAAATTTTGTCAATTCTGGGCTCGAGATTTATTCGTGGAATTTGCTTTAAACTCATAAGCATGAAGAAACTCGGACGGATTTATGTCATAAACTCCCAGAGAATTTATCCTTCAGGATTCTTTGAAGCTCTCGAGCGGGCATTTAAAGGAGGTGCTGAGGTTTTCCAGCTTAGACTCAAAGGCTTGCCACGTAGTGAGATTGTTCAAGTGGGCATAAGGGTTCGCGAAATTACGAAAAAATACGGGGTGACTTTTATTGTCAATGATGATCCGCTGATAGCCCGGGAGGTGGAGGCGGATGGTGTCCACGTTGGAAAGGGAGACTTTCGCGTTACAGAAGCAAGGCAAATTCTCGGTAGTGAAAAAATAATCGGTGCCTCGTCCTACGATGATATTGAACGTGCGCTTGCTCTTCAGGAAGAAGGGGCGGATTATGTGGCATTTAGCTCGCCGTTTTCTTCACCCACGAAGCCCGATAAGCCTATCACCCCGCCTGAAGTTATAAGGGAAGCTGCAAGTAAACTTTCCATACCGATTTATGTTATAGGTGGTGTCACTGATGAAAATGTCCTTGAAGTTTTAAAGCTTGGAGTTTATGGAGTAGCCGTTATATCCTATGCATTTGATAGAGGAGACCCTTATGAGAATGTTAAGCGACTCAGAGAAAAGGTTTATAGATATTTCGAAGAAAATCCTCAGTGAGCTCAGGGGAAAAAGGCCACTTGTCCACGTGATTTCCAACGTGGTTACCCTTGAACCTGTGGCAGATGTAATCCTTGCCACCGGCGCGATTCCTGTGGCCGCGTACGCTCCAGAGGAAGTTGAAGAAGTAACATCACGTGCTCAGGGCCTTCTGCTCAACACTGGAACTCCAACATCAGAGAGACGGAGCTCCTACCTGATTGCGGGAAGGGCCGCTAAATCAAGAGGAATTCCCATAATCCTCGACCCGGTAGGAGTGGGATTGAGCAAATTCCGAATTAAGATTGTTGATGAAATTCTCACCAAAGTGAAACCGGACGTTATCCGAATGAATCGTGGCGAGGCAAGTTTCCTGGTCAGGCGAGACGCTTCCCACCTGAAAGGAGTGGATGCAGTTGGGGATGACTTAACAGATGATGAGATAAAAGATTTTGCGAGGGAATTGGGCTCTGTCCTTGTGATAACTGGCAAGGAGAATGTGGTGACAAACGGCGAAGATTTCTTTAAAACTGACCTTGGAAATCCTCTTTTAAAGTACGAGACAGGCGCCGGATGTATGTTTGATGGTGTAATTGCAAGTTTCCTCTCTGTACCGAATTTCTCAATCTTTGAAAAAGCCTCAGCCGCACTTACGCTATTTAACTATCTTTCAATGGGCTCAGACCCCTCAAACTTGAAAAGGTCTCTTATTCACGCGATAAAAAGCCTCGAGGCTTGATTGTTCGAACATAGCAAAATAGTTGTATAATGAAATTCCC
>JALXCE010000141.1 GCA_026991055.1 Caldifarciminota bacterium
ACAGGCTATCCGTGTCTGAAGTGGATACGATGTTTCTTCCGTCCAGTATAAGGATGTAAGTCTTTATGGGCGATTTATCTTTTATCTCAAACTCAGGGCACACTGTATCAACACCAAGGGTATCATTATTTTTGGGGTAAGTCAGAACAATCTCCGGAGGTGTTACATCTGGTTTTCCCGGTGGAGGTGCCTTGTGGCCGCATGCACCTGCGAAAAGTATGAAAATTAATGCCAGTCTCTTCAATATATCTTCACTCCTTTAACACCTGGAAAGTAATGACTGATGATGTCCTTCATTTTAAATCCATGCTCTGCAAGAATTCCAGCTCCCACCTGACACATCCCCACACCGTGCCCTGCCCCACCGCCTTTTATGACCACGTTCACGATATCCCCTTTCTCATCCCTTACATAATTAACGATGAAAAGGGAGCTTTTTAATCCCCCTAAAATCCTCCTTATCCTGTACTCTCCCCTGACGTCCACACTCTTTTTTGTTCCCGTAAAAACAATCTCTGTGACCCTACCGGAAACTCCACGTTTTACTGGAGTCAAAGAAATGAGCTTTCCAATACCCTTGCCTGTAAATTTTTTAACCCATTCTTCAACCTGCTTTCGCCGCAATTTTACCTCCCACCGGAAATTCTTCTTCACGTAGTGCATTATAACCGGGTTGTCCGTCATGCGGCAAAAGATTGACTCAGGTGGGGATTCCACAAACATTCTTACTCCTATGGGATCTTGTAGGTCATAATCAAAGTTTCCATCCTTCACACCTCTTAGATATGGTATGCTCCCCGTATTCCAGATGTATGTGATATCCTCAGTGTGTCCTCCGCACGTGGAATGATAAAAGACATCTGCAATCCTGTGGTTGTAAAAAAGTACAATACCCCTCGTTTCCTCAACTATTGTATCTGAGACTTCGAATCTTTTTCCACCAAATGTCTGGGATAGGGGAGTTGACGTAAAATCAAAAGGTTGATAGCGGTAGAATTTGCCTAAATTGGCAAGTGTGAAGGTTCTTGCCACCACAGCCTGGGCTTTGAGAGCTTCTTCGGGAAATCCCACAGGCATCTCTGAGGGCAGCACGTGCTTGATGTAATCCTCCAATTCGCTCTTCAGCACGACAATTCCACGTGCTCCCGTGTCAAAAGTTACAGTAACTTCACCGCTT
This sequence comes from Caldifarciminota bacterium, assembly GCA_026991055.1. Classification (GTDB taxonomy): domain Bacteria; phylum Hydrothermota; class Hydrothermia; order B15-G9; family WFZT01; genus WFZT01. The sequence continues at coordinate 1,178 of JALXCE010000141.1, forward strand.
AAATTCTTGTATCCTGCAAAGGATATGATTCCGCCCTGCGGCTTCAAAGTCAAAGAATCATTTGCTGAGATAACTCTATGTCCCTTCTCATTTAGGATTTCTACGACCCCATGTGGAAGATTAGCTGGCTCCGCATAGGGATGCTCAAGGTCTTTTTTACTCTTAAAAGGTCCCTTTAGCACGTAAAACTCCCGGTTATCCAGGGTGGTATTCCCGATTTTGAAGATGGTGCCCACATCGATAAAATAAACATCAGGGTCATGATGGTTTTGGAAGTATAGGTAGGCCGAATCGTAGTTAGAGGTCTTAAATAGGGTCTGGTAGTAAACAAATCTGGATTTCTTCCTGCGAGATATTTTAACAATATAGTGGCCTGGTTTGAGCGTTACCTCTCCTACAGAGTAGGAGCCATTAAGCACGAGAGGTAATTCCTTTTCAAAAGTGTGTAGTTTTATCCTAACAAAAATTGGAGGGGATACGGTTCTCACTCTTCTTTCAGGGGGACGAGGTACAGATCTCTTTACCATGATTCTCGAGCAAGAAGTGAAGATTAGTAAGGTGAGGAGAACCAGCTTCCTCATCTTGTCAAAATATTGAGCCTATCCCGTGCCCTCGCTGCATATGGAGAACGTTTGTAAAATACGATGAGCTTTTCATAGGTCTCGATAGCCTTATCGTAATCACCCTGTTGCTCATAGGAGAGTCCCAGATAGAAGAGGGCATCGTCCATGATGGT
>JALXCE010000142.1 GCA_026991055.1 Caldifarciminota bacterium
TTTCTTGCCAGTCCCATGTAAATCAGTCCAATAAAGATCACAAGAATCGGCATAAATATTGCCCACAAAATCTTATCGCTCATTTCCTAAAACCCCCAGTAGATTAAGATTAGTAAAGCAAGGAAAGTTGCAAAGTAAAAGAGATAAACCTGTGCATTGCCCGCAAACAGCTTTCTTACTCCGTCGCCAAACCAGACCGTGAAATCGGAGAACCATTTGTAAACTGTCTCTGCACTCGTTCTGTAGATGGGCTTCAGCTCCCTTTCGAGGAAGTAGTAAAAGTTGGTCGAGTAGTGCATTTCAATCTGGTCCACGGCTTCACCGGCAAAGAAGTTGTTTAGCTGGTCCACCTGATTTCTCTTTCCAGTCAGGAAGAAAATGATTAATCCAATCAGGAAGGAAATCCCGAAGAGGGTTCCAACAGTCGTGGCATTGAATGTGCCGAGGCTCGTTGTGATAGAGCTGAGAGCGTAGGTTTTGAGTGCCGGCAGGTTGAACTTCAGGGCTATGTTTTCAATAAGGGGTAGCACCTTTCCAGGGAAAAGTCCCCAGTAGACACCAAGCCCACCAAGCACGAGATAGGAAATTATGAATGTCAGGGGAACCTCTTTGACATCCCTGTGCTCATCGTGCAGCTGGCCGAGGAAGATAGAGAAGAGGAATCTGTAGGAATATAGGAACGCTGCGGTGGATGCTGCAAAAATCACCGCAGTTATGAATACGAAATGCCTTTCGATACCCGCTTCATAAAGGAGCCATTTTGATGGGAATCCAATTGTCGGTGGTATCCCGGCAAGGGCAAGGATGCCGATCAGGGCAAAGATGAAGGTTAGGGGCATCTTAAAAATCAGTCCGCCAAGCTCGTCAAGGTCATCAGTACCAGCCCTCATGATCACTCCGGCAACAGCGAGGAACAGCAAGCCTTTGAAAACCGCATGGGAAAGGGCATGATAGATGGCCCCTGTCACACCTAATGAGGTGCCAAGTGCAAGACCGAAGATAACGTATCCAAGCTGGCTCACACTGGAGTATGCGAGTAGTTTCTTCGCCCTCTTCTGCTTTACAGCCAAAAGAGCACCGCCGAAGGCAGTGATGGCTCCAAACCAGGCTATGATGTAACCTATAACATTAACGCCCGAAAGTTTTGCGACTCCGTAATCAGCAAATTTTAGGCTAAAGAAGAATATTGCAAGGAAGAATCCGTAAACTCCCATCTTTGAGAGCAAACCTGAGAATATGGGAGTGAATATGTCCGGTGACTCAGGATAGGCATAGGGAGCCCAGGTGTGGAGTGGCATCACGGCAGCCTTTACGCCAAATCCAATCACAAGGAATATAACCACCGTAAAGAGCCACCAGAAGGGCACCGCTGCCATTCTCTCAACCGCTACCGTGAAAAGGGTTGTTCCGGTTTTCGCATAAATCATTCCAAAGGCAAGAAGCAGGAAATAAGCGCCAATCACAGACCAGATGAGATACCTTGTGACAGCCACACGTCTCTCAATTCCTCTTCCGAGAAAGAGTGTTGCAAATGAGCTCCAGGTCATGATCTCCCACGCAAGGAAAAACGAGACAAAATCACGGGAGAGTGTAATAAGAGACATGGCTCCAAGCACTGTCAGCATCAGGAACATAAGTGTAGGAGTGTTGTCATCCCAGGATGTGATGGCAAGAACAAATACAGCTCCAAGCCCAAGTGCCATCATTCCAAAGAAATACGAAAGTGGCCCGATTCCAAAGGAGAATCCAAAGTTCCCAATCAGTCTATAAGTCTCGGAAAATCCACCAGCCTTGTTTATTCCATAGAAGAGATAGGCTCCATAGGCTGCAATTAAGAAAGTCAACCACGCAGCCAGCTTTTTACTTAACTTTCCGAGGATGTAAACAATTACTGCTCCAAGAAAGTATAAGGCTACAAGTTTTGCCACCATCAGAACTTACCTCCCAGTACTGCCTGAATATAAGTTCCTCTTCCAAGTAACTCCTTTGCCGCTGGATAAACGAAATGGGTAACTAATTTCGGGTAAAATCCTACCACAATGATCACAAGAGCGAGGACAGTAACGGTTAAACCTGTCAGGAATGAGGTTGAGAATTCAGGTCCCCTGTAACTTCCCGAATACAGAGTTCTTAAGACCCTCACGTAGTAAGCTACCTCAATGGCAGCTCCCACAAGAATTAATACTGCATAAACGATGTAGTTGGCTTTTATGATGGAAAATACAACAAGAATCTTGCTCCAGAACCCGGCAAAAGGAGGCATTCCAATGAGGGACAGAATGCCGATAAAGAAAAGGAGTCCGAGGTAAGGTTTCTTCTTTCCAAGTCCCTCGAGGTCCTGGAGATTTGAGCTTCCGACACCAGCAACCACAATTCCAAGAGTCAGGAATAGGAGTCCTTTTGTTATCGCATGGTTAAATGCCTGGAAGAGACCTCCTGCTATGGTGTCGAGCGTGCCAGCGCCGATGGCAACGAGCACCAGCCCCATCTGGCCTATTGAAGAATAAGCGAGGAGACGCTTGAAATCCTTCTGAAGGAGCGCCGACAGCTCGCCGATAAGCAATGTAAGAACTCCGATAATCATGATAAGGTGCCAGTATGAAGGTGCTCCGATAATTGTGTAGAAAATTCTTGCAATTCCGTAAATTCCGGCCTTTGCAATTGCCCCAGCGAAGATGGCAACTGCCGGAAATGGAGCTCCGGTGTAAGCATCCGGCACCCATCCGTTCATCGGGAAAGCCTCAGCCTCCACGGCAAACCCTGTGATGAATAGAAGGCTCGCGGCCACAAGTACGGTGGTATCAACTTTCCCTATCTGCCTTGCAATATCAGCCATGTTCAGCGTGCCGAGCTGTGCATAAAGAAGTGCGATACCGAGTAGTACAAGTGTAGATCCAAGAGAGCCGAGAACTATGTATTTGAAGGCACCCTCCACACTACCACCTGTTTTCGCACTGGCAGCAAGCGAGTATGAAGCAATACTCGTAATCTCGAGGAAGACGAAGAGGTTAAATATATCGCCTGTCATCACGATTCCTGAGGCTCCCATTACCGCAAGAATCAGAAGCATATAAAACTTTTCAGAAGGCTCCGGCACTTTGTATGAAAGGACGTAGATGGCAACCAGAAGTCCCATAAACTGGATTAGAGTCGCAAGAAAGATTCCGAGCGGCCCAATTGTCAGGTTTATTCCAAATGGAGGCTTAAAACCGGCTGTGATAACCACGATGGGATGCTGGAGTGCAATGGGAATGTTTACTATCGCGATGTAAAGGTTTATTGCAAATGTCACAAGAGGAACAAATTTCTCCACCTTCTTTCCAAAAAGCATTCCCCAGATGGGCACAGAAAATGCCATAAACAGTGAAACTGCTATAATCAGTATCGGGCTCACCATCTCAACTCCTTTATTTTGTCAACGTTAAGTGTGCCATGAGTTTCATAAATCCTCATTATCACCGATAGGGCAAGGGCAAGGACTGCAACGCCGATAACGATTGCCGTGAGTACGAGTGCCTGAGGCACAGGGTCCACTGCCTTCGCAGATGGATGGGCAAGTAGCTCCTTGTTGGAGAGGATTGGCGCAGTCTTTCCCCAGATATATCCGATGTTGATAAGGAATAGATTAACAGCTCCTTCGATTAGTGAGAGACCGAGCATGATTTTAATGAGATTTCTTTTAATGAGTACTGCATAAAGTCCAATAACAAATAGCGCAACTGAAGCTCCGTAGAATATTATCTGTCCGTGTATCATTCTGTCGTCTCCCTGAGGTTTTGCAAAAGGCCTGTAAGCTCAGACCCAACCTTAAATCCGATGGCCGTGTAAATCAGAGGAATTATTCCAGCTGAGAAAAGGTTGCCCGGCACTCCCTTCGGCAGGAAGTTCTCAAGGAATGAGCCAGCCACATAAAGCCCTATGAGTCCGATCACGACGTAGGTCATTCCAGCAAGTGCCTCAGTTATCTTTGTGTATTTTTCTTTAGCTTCCCATTTCTCGTGAGACAGGAACATGAGGAGGAATGCAGAGGCTATCACCACGCCACCCGGGAAACCACCTCCAGGGGTCAGGTGTCCGTGAATGAAGATGTAGGCTCCAAAGAGGATAATCATGGGGAATAGCAGTTTGGTTTCTGTTCGCATAATGAGTGAAGGGGCAGTTTTCTTTCTCTTCTTCTCGTCTTTTTCTCTCAATCCCGCAAGTACCATTCCAAGTCCGGTCGCCGCCAGAAATAGCACAGTTACCTCACCCAATGTGTCAAATCCTCTGTAGAGGACAACGATAGAGGTAACGATATTTACTCCGCCAAGGTCGTTCACTCCGTGGTCGAGATAATACTTTCCGACCACTGTCTTTGGAACACCAAAAGGAATTTTTGCAAATGTGGCGGAGAGGAAAATTCCAATAATTATTACAAGCAAAAGGGCAAAAGCTTTTTTGATCATTGCTCATACCTCTCGGTTTTCTTAATAGCCACGAGGAAAATTGCAGTGGTCAGTCCACCCATGATTGAGGCCTGAGTGATAGCCACATCAGGCGCCTGCAGGATGTAAAAGAGAACTGCAAGCACAAGGTCTACAATGGCTGAAGCTATAATAGCAACAAGCAGGTCACGGGCATGAATCGTTACAATGGCACCGACAATCATAAAAATCACAAGTATTGCAGAGAGTATCAAAATCAGGCTACTCATTTCTCTCCTCCACACATTCTGCAAATTCTTTGCATTTATCAACCACACTCTTTTCCCAGAGCTTCACACCTGAGCGATAACTCGCCCTTCCGAGTGCGTGGGATGAGATGGGGTTGGTCAGCAGGATGAAAAGAGCTATGATGAAGGTTTTAGCAAGCCATGCAGGATGAAGAATTCCGACACCAATAATCGCTGAGAAAGCGCCGAGGGTGGTACATTTGGTTCCAGCCTGAAGCCTGTTATAGACATCCGGAAATCTCACAATGCCGAGGGCACCAAGGAAGAGAAAGACGGCTCCAAAGTATATGAGAAACCATCCTATGACGTTTAGAATCATAATCCTCCCTCCATGTATCTTGCCACCGCAAGAGTAGCTACAAAAGCCAGCACAGCGTACACAAGAGCAATATCGAGGTAAATGTAGCGTTTGAAATAGAGACCGAGTAACACGAGCAGAGCTGTCGTAATCGTAGTCATGGAATCCACTGCCACCATCCTGTCAGCAGGGGTTGGTCCCTTTAGCGCCCTGATGAGGGTCAGGATTACACCGATTGTTATAATTCCAATTGCAATATACCAGCTCATTCCAGAAACTCCTTGAGACATTTTTCAAAGACACCGGGAATTTCCTCGGATGCCTTTTCCACATCCGTCGTCTTTACATGAATCCAGTGGATAAGCATATCATCGCCAATCACGTCCAGGGTGAGGGTACCCGGGGTTAGAGTAATAGAGTTTGCCACGACGAGCTTTCCGAGGTCGGTTTTCATCTTTGTTTTCACGTGGACAATGCCGGGAGAGATGGGCATCTTCGGATGAAGCACCCTGTAGGCAACATCAAAGTTTGCCTTGATCATCTGCCAGAAGAAGTACGGAAGGTACAGGAACGCGCAGAAAACCTTTTTAGGGCTCAGGTTCTTTAGTCCCTGCTCCGTAAACGAATTGTAAGCGAAAAGGGCTATGATTGCCGAAAAGATCAGCCCTATCAGAACCTCCTGCGACTTAAAAGTGGAGGTCAAAAACAACCACAGGATAAAGAGTACTAAAGTTGTAAATATAAAACGACTCAGTTTACCCATAGTTCACTCCTTTTAGAGAGAGCATTGGTCGAAAATTATATTGAGCCGACTCTGAAAATGTCAAAAAAGTCAAGAACTTATGGGAATTTATGACATAAATTTGATAATGTAAATTCAGGGGTGCACATGTCACTTACACTAAACTAAGCGTGTTCAAAAATCCTAAATTTTAGAGTTACCTTTCCCAAGGGGCCCTCGTAACCACGATGACAATCGCAGTCAACAAATTTCCCCTCCTTCCATTGGAAGGAGGAGTTAGGGGAGAATGGAAAAAATAAATGAACCCAAAATCTTGCCGGCCATAATTTCCCCATTCCACCCCTGCCCTCCCTTCCCCAGGGAAGGGAGGGTGAAAAAGGCCTGAATCATTGAATAACATATTTTTCATCATCATGCACTCCGTGAATAATGGAAGACCGGGGTGACGTTTTCAAACAGGCTCCCACTAAACTTGACTCCTATAGTGATATTTGTTATTATAGCATTCCGCAACTTTTTCATTGCATTTATTAAAAAACAAACTATTGACATTAAGTCTAATGGCAATTAAAATATTTTCGCTATGAAAGAAAAGAAATTTTGTGAAGAGTCATACGTGGTTGAGCCCCTCGAGGAGTTCTTCAGTGCCCTCTCCTCTGTAAAAAGATTGCAGGTGGTTTACCTTCTCAAAACCGGTGAGAAAAACGTGAAAGAACTTATGTCATGCATGAACATTGACCAGTCCTCCTTATCGAGGCACCTAAACATCCTGAAAAAAGCGGGAATTCTGAAAGTGAGGAGAGAAGGGACACTCACTTATTACAGGCTTTCTGACCCTCGGGTAGTGGACATCATCCAGACCGGACTCAAAATTGTGATAAAGATAAAAGAAGAGGAGATGACGAGGCTCACCTCACTCCAGTAGGGGCTCTATGTAAATCCGG
>JALXCE010000143.1 GCA_026991055.1 Caldifarciminota bacterium
CCCCTACTTCCTCTCAAAAAACAATCCCACACCTAAATTTCATCCATTTAAGCCGGTTTTTGTGATATCCTCAAGTTGACAGGTCTATACTGGTTTGTTATATTTTTCTGAAAAGATAAAAGGGAGGTTGGGAAATGGCTGTTAAAATGCATTTTAACTACAAAGACATCCCGAGGGCCGCAAGATTTGGCTTCAGTGCTAAGAAAATTTATGTTCAATTTCTGGGATTGCTGGTGGGGACGATTCTCTACTCAATTTTCGCTTACATCGGCTTTTTGGCTTCAGGATACTCCATTACAGAGGTCTGGGATACCTTCCACTACGTGCCAATTCCCATAGGTGAACCCCTTACATTCTGGGGTTACGTGTTCCTCTACACTGGTCTCGCTTTATTTGTTATTGTTGAATTTCTCTTCGGTGTAGCTATTTCAAAGATAACATACGAGCAGCTCAAAGGCGATGAATTTTACGAGATAAAAAAGGCACTTAAGTTCGCATTCACCGAGGGAAGAGCAGCGATATTTACACCTATTACAATAATTCTTGTCATTATTTTCATCCTTCTTGGAGGCGTTGTCCTTGGTTTGATTGGGAAAATCCCCTGGGTGGGCGAGCTTGTCCTGCTACTCATGAGTGTTCCTGTCGTGTTTACCGTTGTCTTTATAGTCTATCTCTTTTTTGCCCTTATTCTTGCATACTATCTTGTCGCTCCTATCGTCGCGGTTACCAATTCAGATACATTTGACGCATTATTTGAGCTATTCTCGACTCTCAATGACCAGAACTGGCGTTTTGCAGCCTACGAGGCTTTTCTCTACGTGATAAAGCCAATTGCATTTGGCATATTTGCCTGGGCTATTGCAAAAGGACTTTATATTGCACACTGGGTGCTTTCTGCGGGCTGGCTTATGGGAGATAAGTACGTTAAGATCGAGAAAGCTGCACTCTCATATCTACCGAGCCATCCGGCTTTGTATGTGTTCGAACCTGTTTTACGGATAATAGGTGCCACTCCTCTGCTCTATCCTCAGCCCGTAGCTAACCTTACTGTTCCAGAGGCAATTGTGGGATTTCTCTTTGGAATACTTCTTTATTTCATCATTTTCGTTGCGCTTTCCTATTGGGGAGCTATTCACTGGGCAGGGAATACACTCATTTTTGTTGTCCTGGCCAAGAAAAAAGATGATATCAATTATCTTGAGGTAAAAGAGGAGGAAGAAGGGTTCGAGGAAACATTTGAAGAAGAGAGTGAGGCTACTCAGGAAGAGGGCTCCGAAGAGGAAAAAGAAGAAACAGGAGAAAGCGAGAGTTGATACTGTGTGAATTTTTCCCTGATGTATGCAAGGGCATTGAGTTTAAGAAAGGCAGAATAAAGGAAGTTTATTCCATTGACCGAAGCGAAGTTCTGGAATTTCTAAAAAAGAAGAGAAAACTGGTAAGGGGAATCCTGATAAATCCCGGGGAGTTATTTTACGAGGTCACCGATAAAAAGTTCAGCCGCATTGCAAAAAATATAGTGGATGAACAGTTTCCGGATATAAAGGAAAGGAGATGGCAAAAGTTTGAAGACCTGAAAGGGAGAATACATATCGCATCCATCGATGGAACGGAGCTTGATTTTGTTAGAGAATTGGTAAAAACGTCCAGGGCCCAGTGTGAGATTATAGATGTAAGCGCCTTTAACGTCACAAACTTCGTCATAAAGTTCTATGAAGGTATAAAAAATGGCGTTGTTTTGAACGTAACAGATGAGGTCACTTACGCCATTTATGTCAAAAAGAGGATGCCATTCTGGGGCAATAGTTTCCCTACTTCAGAATTCCCTGAATTTTTGAAGAAGCAGATCAACTACGTTTTCTCGGCTGCTCCAGAGGTTAAGGATTCTTTTAAAAT
>JALXCE010000144.1 GCA_026991055.1 Caldifarciminota bacterium
CGCCGTATCGGAGGTTGGTGGAGAGTGGGGAATTGGGTGAAGAAGAGGAGTCGAGATTAATGAAGAGGAAAGAGGGGATGAGATTTTACGAATTAACGATGAGGATAATAAGGCTTAAAAACGAGTTAGAGAGGGTATACAATAGGAAAAGATGGGAGGCGGGTGATTGGTCAAATAAAAAAGGAGGTGTAAGTAATGATTAGAAAAGGACTTAGATATGCTTCAGGAAGATTTAATTTTGACGAAAGACGCCATAGTGAAGGTGTATTTGGAAATGTCCTCCTTTCCTGTGTACAAAGTAAATGTGTCCCACCAGCTATGAAATAGCATCTCTAAAAACATGGTAGAAGCTAATATCAACTGCCGAAACGCCATAAGCTCCGTTAAACCAATCACTCAGTCCCCGTGGTTAAAATGAATCTTAAATTTGTCTCATTGAAAATTATTGATGTTGGGTGTATAAATTAGCAAATATACAAAAGGGGGAAATCTTGTTAGCAGAGATCAAAGAACTAATAGATTCCGGTGTTAATTCTATTTACACCGCTGCTGGAGCCGTTGTTTACTACCAGGGTGATGAAATTTTCGAATATTACACAGGTTCTACCGGTCATGGCCCGGATAAAGAAATTAACGAAAGCACACTTTTTGACATAGCGTCCGTAACCAAGGTATTTACTGCAACAGCTTTCCTGAAGGTATTTTACAGTAGAGGTTATTCAATTGAAATGCCTGTAGCCTCCATAGTTCCTGAATTCTCACAGAACAGTGAACCTTACGATAAATCGGTGGTTACATTTAAACACATTTTGACCCACTCAAGTGGTCTACCATCCTGGAAACCTTACTACGAGAAATTAAAAGGAGACGAAATAAAGAAAGCCGTTCTCAGTGAGAGTCTGATTTATCCTCCCGGATCCAAAGTGCTTTATTCTGATCTCGGTTTTATGATTCTGGGGTGGGCCCTTGAGAGGATAACGGGGAAAAAGCTCAATGAAGTTATGAAGATTCATTTGACCGAGCCACTTGGTCTGAAAAACACCAATTACGGCCCGTTCCCCTGTGAAAATACTGTTGCTACCGAGCTGTGTAACTGGCGTAAGCGGAGAATATGTGGCGAGGTCCATGATGAAAATGCCTATGCACTGGGTGGCATTGCCGGACACGCGGGATTATTTTCTACCCCCCGTGATGTGGCAGATTTTGGACTTGCGTGGCTTGATAGTATCTATGGAGTAAATCACCTCGGATTACCGCGCAGGATAGTGATTGATGCGGTTTCGCCCCAAATTGAGTTCCAAAATCAAAGGCGGGGATTGGGATGGGCCCTATGGACCCCCTCTTCTCCGGCGAGGTATCTTGGAAAGAATACATTTGGACACACTGGATTTACCGGGACTTCTCTCTTTGTAGACCCGGATAGGAAACTGGTGGTCTCCCTTATGACCAACAGAGTATACTTTGGCAGGAATCCGGCACCTATTCTCCTGTTTAGAATCAAATTCCATCGTAAAATTGCCGAGTTAACCGACTCCCTCTAACCGATGAGCTTTTCCCGGTGAAACCTAAAATGGTACAAAAGACTTCATTGAAGTATCGGGAATTTATAGAATGCCGGTATCCGACTTTTTGAACGGTATTGAGCGAGGGGAAAACAATCCGAAAAGGGCTATAGTGTGAAGATTATCACGTAAAATGCTACAGGTTTTCCATGGTTTAACCAAATGTTTTTGACCGATATACAAGACCCTTTTCATGGTTGGCATCCTTAACTTCCCATTTAAATTGGTCAGAATGAATGACCGGTTTTCGTGGACGTGGAAAGATTCTCCCTTTATAATTGCCCCAAGAAAACCCCAAGGAGGGCGTATGAAGAAACTATTAGCA
>JALXCE010000145.1 GCA_026991055.1 Caldifarciminota bacterium
CATTTATTGCCTTTGGTATCGGTGAATTTTTAACTCCCTCGGCAAACAGAAAGTTTCGTTACGTCAAAAAAGTAGAAATTGAGAAAAAGGCGTCGCCTCAGCACAGGATTTTCGCGAGGAATTTGAGTTTTTTCGGTAAGTCCGGCTACCTTTACTTTTTTAAATACATCAATTCAAGAAATAACAGGGCCATAAATCCTATTATAATGAGAATTGTGAACGGAAAGGTGGTGGAGCGAATTGACGCGCGGACCGGACACTTTAAAAATGGTCACTGGGTACTGAGCAACGTAACTGTAAGAAAATTTAAAGGAGACGAGGTGGAGGTCAAATTTTACAAGGTGCACGAGTTTCCAGAACTAAAAGAATCTCCGTTTGACCTTTTAAAAGAGCAGTACGAGCTTGATGAGATGAGTGTTTTTGACCTTAGAAAACAGATGAAGGCGCTAAAATCTGCGGGACTCAGCTACACAAAGGTTCTTGCTGAGATTTACATACGTTTTGCTTTTCCATTCGCCAATTTTGTTATCCTCTTTTTCTCTCTGCCCCTTGCAGCTTCAATGAGAGGGAGGGGGAGGGCCCTTGGCTTTGGCCTCTCGGTGCTCCTTTCCTTTATTTACTGGGGGCTCCTCCAGACATCAAGAATTTTGGGCCAGCTTGGCAAAGTTGACCCCCTGATTGCGGCCTGGCTTCCGAATATTCTGTTTTTTATCCCGGGCCTTCTCTTTACCCTTAAGCTCAGAAGGTAGTCTTTCTCGCGGGGACAAAAGCGAGCAGGGCTGATTTTATGGCGTCGCCAGGAATGAATGGTATCATTCCCATCATCAACAGGTTAAAAATTCCCGGGATCGAGTGGTTCATGGCTTTGAACCAGAGAGCAAGGCCAAGTATTCCTGGAATGTATATCAAGACGATGTGAGCAAATAGAATGGCTCCAAACCTTTGATGGTATTTCAAACTTGTGTATATCTTTCCAATAAACCAGCTGGCAAGGATAAATCCAAGAAGATAACCACCTGTTGGGCCGACAATGGCTGCGATTCCACCCTTTAGACCGGCAAACCAGGGGACTCCGAGAATACCAAGACCAACGTAAAGGAGAACGCCGAAAATTGCCCTTTCACCGAGGAACATACCGGTAAGGACAATTCCAACTGTAGAACCAGTAATAGGAACGGGTGTCCATGGAAGGTAAATTCTTATCTGTGCAAGTACTCCTGTAATAAAAGCAAATCCAAGATATACCAGTAGTGATTGGAGTATGCCCTTTTCAAAGTGTCTTTCGCGAATCAGCTCGTACATCGTGAAACCTCCTTTTGGCAAATTTTAAACTCCAGAGCATGAATTTTCATGGAGAAAAGGATTTTTGCGGGGTTCATGCTCTTCCCTTCTGAGCTTGTTCGAAAATACCCCCCTCCTCTCCGCCCCCCACGCACAAAGTGCGTGGGGGGAGGAAACAAGGTGGGGGGTAAATTTTTCCTCAAAAATCAAAGATTTTGAGATTTTTTCGAACAGGCTCTTTCCTCCTTGACAATTTTGAGATTTGACATGTTAATAAAATTGTTAAAAGGAGAAAAGACCATGAAAATGTTCTTAAACGGTGAATGGGTTGATAGGGAAGAACGCATTGAGGTCGTTAACCCCTATGATGGGGAAGTTGTTGATTCCGTTCCATCTGCCTCACCCGAAGACCTTGAAATGGCAGTAAAATCTGCAAAAGAGGGATTTAAGGAACTCAAAAAGTTAAGCGCTTACGACAAATACAAAATTCTCTCCTGTGCCGCAAAACTTCTTGAAAACAACTCTGAAGACTTTGCAAGGGAACTCGTTCTGGAGGTTGGAAAAACTATCAAGGAGGCCCGGGGTGAGGTGGCGAGAGCCATTCAAACTCTGTACCTATCAGCTGAAGAGGCCAAAAGACTCAAAGGAGAGCAGGTTATATTTGACGCCGATCCACGTGGAAAGGGAAAATTTGGAATGTACATTCGTGTGCCGATAGGTCCCATTGGTGCGATCACTCCCTTTAATTTCCCTTTGAATCTTGCACTACACAAGCTTGGGCCTGCATTTGCTGTTGGAAATTCAGTCGTGCATAAACCTGCAAGTGCCACACCGCTTACCAACCTGAAATTTACAGAAATACTCCTTGAATCTGGTTTACCAAGAAAGGCCATTAACGTGATAACCGGCCCAGGAGGCACCATTGGTGAAGGACTTGTGAAACACCCTGAACTCAAGATGATAACGTTCACTGGCTCAAGAGACGTTGGACTTCGCATCATGGATATAAAGGGCTATAAAAAAGCTCTGATGGAGCTTGGCTCGAACGCTCCCATGATTGTTACAGAGACCGCTGATGTTGAGAAAGCAGCGAAAAAAGCTGTTGTCGGTGCTTTTGCGCAGGCCGGACAGTCCTGCATTTCTCTGCAGAGAGTTTTCGTGCATAAAAAGATCTTTGACCTATTCCTCTCTGAACTCGTGAACGGTGTTAAAAACATCAAAGTTGGTGATCCAATGGATGAAGAAACCGGAATGGGCCCGTTAATCAACGAAGGTGCCCTGAATCGTGTAAAGAGCTGGATTGAAGAGGCTGTTGAGCATGGAGCTGAGATTGTTTATGGTGGGAATGTTCTCGGGAAAACTCTGATGGAGCCTACTGTGCTTATTAATGTTCCAGAAGACGTAAAACTCTTCCAGGATGAGGTCTTCGGCCCTGTAGTTTTTGTTAATCCTTACGAGAACTTTGAAGATGCAGTAAAAAGTGCAAACAATTCAAAGTATGGACTCAATGCGGCCATTTTCACCCGTGACCTGAATCAGGCAATCAAAGGATTCCTCGAGCTCGAGTTTGGGGGGATTCTTATCAACGAACTCCCCACTTGGCGTGTGGATTTGATGCCTTATGGTGGTATGAAAGAGAGTGGATTTGGCAGGGAAGGTCCGGAGTTTGTGGTAAAAGAGATGAGTGAAATTAAGATGCTGGGGATTGACCTGAGCTGAAGCTCAGGTCAATCCCCAGCATCTTCTCTAAGGTTTTCTTTGGCAAGGGTTGATTAAAAAGTCTGTATTCGATTTAACCCTGAATCTATGGCAATTCGGTTGCTATTCGGGTTTTTGATGGTGATGGAATCTCACCCTCGAATTTTTCGATCTTCACCTCTTTTTTACGAGATAAAATAATCATTTTGGCCGAGGGTCTTCTGGGCTTGTTACTTCCTGGCTTTACAGTTGCAACAAAGCTCGCTACCTCTCCAACACCCGCAATTTTTACAACGTCTCCTTTGATCTCCACGTCCTCGATATCACCCAAAAATGGTTTACCGAGTGCTGCAGCCACTCTCTGTGGAACTTCGCCAACCTCATGGATTACAGAAAAGCTTCCACCCAGCACTATGTCCGCATCCTTTATCTTTTCTGCAATTACATGAGCTATCTGGTTTGAGTCAAGCTCATTTTCAGTCTCAACGAGTATGACGTTATCGGCTCCCAGTGCATAAAGTTCTTTAAGTGTTGTAGCGGATTCTTTCCTTCCCACACTGATGGCGGTAACTTCAGCTTCACCCTGGTCTTTTAGCTTTAGTGCAAGCTCTATGGCAAACCTGTCATTTGGATTTATGATCCTCTTTTCCCTTTCAAAAATCTGTGCCTTTGATTTAGAGACCCCAAGCCCCTTTGGGTCAGGCACTTCCTTAATAAGAACCGCGATCTTCTTCATTTCCTAATCCTCCTTTATTAACTTAGATTGTAAAGCTTTGATGGCGAAAATTATAAGAATGATACCGGCAATAATAGCACCCCACATTCCAAGTAATGAAAACGCTGTTACAATGACACCTGCGACAAAAACTCCAATTGCTATAGCAACAAATGATTTGTGAGGGTTTAGCCTCAAAATAGCAGCAATGGTGGCACCAGTCCATGCACCGGTTCCAGGTAATGGAATTGCAACAAATAGCAGCAGTCCAAGCATCTCGTATTTTTCAATTTTTTCTCGCTGATTTTCTGCCTTTTTCTCGAGTCTGGCGTAAAATTGCCTTCCCAACCTGGTTTTCGCAAAAACATTCATAACAGGTATAAGCAGGTAAAGGATGGGATAAATTGGTATCAGATTCCCAAGTACAGCAATTACATAAGCCTTAACAAAATTAAGTTTATAGTAAAGAATGGCGAGGGGAATAGCTGCTCTGAGCTCCACGATTGGGAGCATTGAGACGATAAATGTTACAAGTTCTTTATTGTGAATTGAATGCTGGATAAATTGGATTATGCGTTCACTCATTCTTTATAACCACAAGCAAGTCTTCTTCTATCCGCTGGATTTCGCTGAATCTCAGCTGAATTGCATCCTCAAGCTTTCTTCTCACCCCCTCTGCAAGCTTAAGCCCTTCTCCCATGATCAGAGGAGAAATAAACATGTAAACTTTATCCCACAGATTTTTCTCAAAGAGGGCTCCGGCAAGATAGGCGCCACCTTCAATCAAAACCGACCTAATTCCATTATTTCCTAAAATTTTGATCGCCTCTTTAAGATCAACTTTTCCCCGCTCATCAGTCCGGGTAAACCATACCTTCACCCCAATCTCTTCAAATTTTCGGGCAGCCTTGAGGTTGTCTTCGGTTTCAACCGTTATAATAGCCGTGGGCGCCTCATCAGTTTTGAAGACATTAAAATTAGTATCGAAGTCAATCTGGGAGGCAAAAATAACTCTCATGGGCTTACGTGGAGCGTAAACATCCCTTGGAGTCAATCTTGGATTGTCGTGGAGTAGAGTGCCTTTGCCCACAGCAACCGCGTCTACTTCACCTCTCCATTTATGATCGAGTGTGCGGGAACGTGGGCCGGAAATCCATTGGGATTTCCGGCCCACGTCAGCAATAAATCCATCAAGTGTCGCAGCGAGTTTGAGATAAACGAACGGAAGCCCGGTTTTCACATACTTGAAGTAAACCTCATTCTGCTCAACCACTTTGTCCTCTAAGACTCCAACTTTTACCTCGATTCCTGCATCCACAAGTTGCTTTACCCCATTGCCGTTTACGAGAGGATTGGGGTCAATGGCACCGATTACGACTCTTTTGATGCCTGCCTTGATAATGGCCCTGGTGCAGGGTGGTTGGTGTCCATAAAAGGAATGAGGTTCGAGGGTTACATACATGGTGGCACCTTCTGTATGGCCTCGAGCGTCAAAGATCGCGTTTACCTCCGCATGGGGAAGCCCTTGCTTTTTATGGTATCCAATACCAACAATCCTCCCTTTATTCACAATAACAGCGCCAACAAGCGGATTGGGTGAAGTAAAACCCCTTCCGTATTCGGCGAGCTGAATGGCAAGCTCCATGTACTTCTCGTCTTCACTCATTTCTTTCCACTTTCAAGTAAAGATTTTACGAGCAGGTCAAGCTTTTCCTTAACCCTTTTACCGGACTTTTCCATCCACATTTCAGCGATTTTTAAGGATTCTTTGATAAACTTGATTACATCCTCGTCTCCAGGCCAGTTGTCCCTTATTACGTCTCCTCCTACGTTGTTGATCAAGTCGTTAAGAACGTAAAGTGTAATAAAGATATCATCTGCGTAACCAATGACACCTAAAATAGCCTCAGGCAAAAGGTCAACAGGAATAATCCAGTATGCAATTACTGAAACGAGGAATACCTTTTTCTCAACGGGCACACGGTCGTCTTTTATAAGTCTCCACAGCAGTACAATGAGATCAGGGGCGGCAAGAAGAATCTTAGCCCCTTCTTCCCCATACTTGCCTGCAAATTTCGATAGTTGATTCTTGATCTTTTTCCTCAGTTGCTCGTAGAAGCGGTTAACGTTTTCGTCGTTAATGGGCACGAGGCTTTTCATCCCCCATCACCTCCTAAAGCTCTACCCTTACTCCTACGCCGAAAGAGAGTGTCTTTAATGGATTAGGTGTGCTTTCTATTTTAAAATCTGGTGAATCCACCATCTTTTCGATTATTTTTCCAGTCAATGAAAGTACATTTGACTTGGCTGAAATATCAAGGGTTACGGGCAATCCAAGGGTAGGCCCAAATGGGATTGAGCCGAGATTCAGAGGAATCGAAGCGCCTGCTCCCACGTAGGGCAAAACTGTTAGAGGGACAAGCTTTCCATTTTGTGTGTAATAATATTGTGTGCTGATACTTATTCCAGCCCTGAGCTTGAAGTGGGGTAGAGGAGGCCTGGCGAATAGCCCAAAATTAGCGTAATGGATATTACCCTTCTGGGGAATGCTTCCGCTGATAAATGCATCAACAATGCCCACGCTCAAACCGAGCCCTGCTGCCTTGTAAGCGGGAAGTTCTAAATTGGCACTATAACGTTCATGGGTGATATCGTCCTTCGCAACATTAATAACACCCGTTACAGTTGTGTCCTGATGAATTGTGTGACCAGAAATATAGATATTTGCCGTATCCACGTCAAGAATACAAAGTGAGCTGAAATCAGCCTGTGTCGCTATGTATATATAATCACCTGAAAGTGCGGTTTTGAAACCATTTTCAAAATATCCTCCGATTTTTAATATACCAAGCGATAAATTAGCTCCGACTGCAAAAGCTTTTCTCGTCCCGCTAATATTGCTCGCGATAGTGACCGATGAAATAGTAT
>JALXCE010000146.1 GCA_026991055.1 Caldifarciminota bacterium
CTTCGCTCTACCCGATTGCTTCATTGCCGAAATTGCGACTTTCCTCCATCTTTCTACTTTCCCTGCTCCGGGTTTGTATGATTTTGCAGTAATCAGCGGGATAATTTCTGAAACCCCCACCTCGGTCGCCTTTTCCACAAAATAGTCCATGCGCTCACCTTTTATAACTCCCTGTATAATGGCAACATGGGTTTGGGGATCGGCTTTTGATGTAGCTTTTTCTTCGATTTCCAGTACTGCGATGTTGTCTTGGATTTCCTCGAGAGTGGCAAAATAGACATTCCCCAGTCCGTCCACCACTCTCAATCTATCCCCCCTCTTACTTCGTGTGACATGGATAGCATGGTGAAATTCCTGATCCTTAAGATAAATCCTACCATTTCTAATAAGCTCGGGTGGTGCATAATAGGTGATCATCTAAATGCGTTTTTGATCTTTTCAAAAACACTTTCCTCGTGCCCCACCTGGCCATTCCCCTCAAACTCTGCCAGTTTTTCGATCAATTCCCTCATTTCGGGTGTGAGTTTCTTTGGAACCTTTATCTCGACTTTGACATAAAGGTCACCTCTGCCACCATTGAGTCTCGGCATACCTTTACCTCTCACCCGGAATGTTGTATGACTATGTGTTCCCGGTGGAATATGGATTTTCACCTTCTCGCCGAGGATATCCTTAAGTTCAATATCACCGCCGAGGACGGCCATTGAGTAAGAAATAGGGACTTCAGTGTAAAGGTCATCACCCTTGCGCTTGAACCTGTCGTGGGGCTTTTCAACTACTGTGGCATAGAGGTCTCCATGAGGTCCACCTTTGTAGCCAGCGTGACCTTCTCCTCTCAACACAACGGACTGCCCTTCGTGAATACCGCGTGGGAATCCAATCTTGAGCTCTACCTTTTTCTTTACGCGGCCTGTTCCATGGCAAACCGGGCACGGGTCTTTGATAATCACACCTTCACCGTGGCATGTGGGACAGGTGGTGGTTTGCACGAACTGACCGAAGAATGTCCGCGAAACCTTTCTCACAACTCCAGTGCCACCACAGGTCGGACAGGTTTCAACTTTACCAGATTTTGAGCCTGTCCCGTGACAGGCGTCACAAACCTCGTATCTCTCGAGTCTAACAGTTTTCGTTGCCCCTTTTGCGATTTCTTCAAGGGTCAGTGGAATTTTTATGCGAATATCCTCACCCTTTTGAGGTCCGTGGTGTGTAACTCCGTATCCATCCCTCCTGCGACGTGGACCTCCGAAAATGTCACTCATGAAGTCGAAAAATCCACCACCAAAATCAATTCCAAACTCTCTAAAAATGTCCCTTAAATCATCAAAATGTGAGAAATCGTGCCAGGTAAAGTCACCCTGCTTGAACACACCCTGAAGACCTTCATGTCCGTACTGGTCGTAAATTTTCCTCTTTTCAGGGTCAATTAAAACTTCGTAAGCCTCAGAAATCTCTTTGAATTTTTCTTCGGCCTCTTCTTTGTTATCAGGATTTTTATCAGGGTGGTACTTTATGGCAAGACGACGATACGCCCTTTTAATTTCTTCGGGCGTTGCGTTACGCGGAACACCAAGGATTTCGTAGTAATCTCTCTTCTTTTTCATGTTGGTAAATAATAATGTTCGAGGGGATTAAAATCCATAGTTTGAAAGGGGGCGGAGGCAGCTTCGCTGCCTCCGCCCCCTGATTTTAATCCACTACCTCATAGTTTGTTGAATCGTCACCCTTATCCTGCTGCTGTTGCTGCTGGGTCTGTGCCCCTGCTCCTGCAGCCTGCTGGGCTTTGTAAATCTCCTGTGTCACTTCGTTCCAGATACGCTGCAGATTTTCAAATTCCTGCCTGATCTTTCCGGCGTCATCCTGGTTGAGTACTTCTCTTAAGG
>JALXCE010000147.1 GCA_026991055.1 Caldifarciminota bacterium
CACCTATACTTGCCACTGAATCTGTGATTGTGAGAAAACTGTCTGATGTTGTAATGGAAACCTGCACACCGGTTGCAGGCTGATTCCCCATGTCTGCTATGGTCATAGCGAGGCTTGCACTTTCACCAGGGTCAAGCACACCGTTGCCTCCGTTATCGAGAATTGAGATGTCAACAACGGAGAGAACCACTCCCTCTAAAGGCACATCCTGTTCAATAGAGAGGTCGTCAATGTACCAGCCATCACGTGTAACAGAACCATCAGAAGTGAGCAAAAATCTGATGAATACCTGTGAAGAACCCGCAAATTGGGACAGGTCACAGAACACTTCCTGCCATGTTGCCTGTGTTCCTGTCACGCGCATAAGGTCAACCCAATTCGCACCTGCACCGGTGTCCGTTGCGGCCTGAACATAACCAAAGTCAAAGCCCTGCTCAAGCTCGAACTTCTGCCAGAAGTGAACTCTGGCAAAATAAGCGTTGCTCAAATCAATAGGAGTTTTCAAAAGGGCATAATAATCCGCATTATTGGGATAATCACCGTTCGGAGAATCTGTCAGGCTATTTGCCCCTGAGTGGAATTCTGTGGTCGAGAGGCCCCAGCTACCCGTGAGACTCCAGTTAGAAAGACCATTTTCGAAGCTCGTTGAATACCAGGCGTAATAAACAGGCTCGCCGATTATCACAGTGATGGTATCAACCTTAGTATAAGGGGTTCCAGCAGTATCCTGACCTGAGATGGATATAACAAAGTTTGCAGGAAGACCGGGCCTGCGTGTTGAATCAACTGAAAAGCTGAAACCATCACCCTGGACCGTGGAATCACGATAAACAGTACCGTAATTTGAGCTATTATCGAGAATTGTGATATCCGGATCATCCGAGGAAATAGTGGCAGTTACGTTTGCAACATCAAGACCAAGGTTCCTGAGTGGAACATACATATCCACGGTTTCACCCGGATCTGGTCTTCCGTTGTTGTTTCCTGAGGCATCGTTAAACTGTGGGGTTAAAACTCTTAAATATGGTGAATTCAGGCCTGGTGTGTTTTCTATGGCAAGCAGTGCATTCAGGCGACCCCATCCATAATCGTTATTTGGATAGGTATGGCCTGCAGGATGGTCAACGCCATAGTTGGTAAGAATATCATAGATTGTGTGATAGTCTAAAGATGGATTCATCTCAAACATCAGGGCAATTACGCCAGTGACGTGGGGAGTGGCCATTGATGTACCATCCCAGCTGTCATAACCACCACCTGGCACGCTTGAGCGAACATTCACGCCAGGGGCTGAAATATCCGGCTTTATGAAATTCCAGTCAGGCCTTGACCAGAGTGTCGTATCTGACCAGGGATACTGATTGGGAGCCGGGCCCCTTGAGCTGAAGCTTGCAATATTGTCAGAAATATCTGTCGCTCCAACGCCGATAACATTTGGAAAGTTGCCAGGTGTGCCGGCACTACCTGATGAAGGACCCGAGTTTCCATTCGCAAAAACAGGGATAATATCAAACTGATGCCATGCCCTGACGAATGGAAGAAATGTTGTGTCCTGGCTATCAGAGCTTCCCCAGGAATTTGAGACCACCTTGATATCAACGCCAGAATCTGCCTTGAGTGAGACAAACCACTGGAAGCAGGCGATAATATCATCATCACTACCACTTCCACCTGAGTTAAATGCCTTGGCTGAGGCGATCTGAGCGTTGTAGGCAATTCCAATATCCTCGGAGAATGGTCCAGGACCGTCTCCACCTGCAATAGTGCCCGCAACGTGTGTTCCGTGTCCGTGGTCGTCATAGGGCGTTGTTCTGTTGTTTACCGCATCAAAAAAGTGGCCGGAAAAGTTACCCTGAAGAGCAGGGTGTGATGGATCGATTCCTGTATCCATGGTTCCAACTATAACACCGTCACCAGAGAGTCCATACTCTGCCCACACCGAATCTGCCTTTATCTTGTCGATATTCCAGCCAACGTCCTCATAGGATTTTGGCGATTTCTTTGGCATAATGACGTGTCTTGTGCGGTCAATATCAACGAGGGCAACATCCTCCCTTTTTGCTATTTCTACAATCACGTCCGGCGTGGCTTTCACATAAATCATATTCACAAGCCAGAAACTCTTGACTTCCTCTACACCTTTCATCTGCAAGAATGAGAGAAGGTTCTGCTGTGAGCTTGTTGCTACCTCGCGAAGTATCTCGGCCTTCGCTTGATAGCCCTTTACTCCGTCCAAATTAGCCTGTTGTTTCATCCAGACAAGCGCCTTTACCGGCTCATCTGGTGCTGCCTTCTGCAGTCTTTCCATCATGTCGTGTGAGAGTGTCCCGCCGACAAGGGATGTGACCATCAGTAGTGTTACAAGGTACTTCATACTTACCTCCCTTTACTTTATTGCTGAAATTAACATCAAAACTCCAATTGTCACAAATAAAGCTCCAGAGACGATATTAATTACTCTATGGGATACGTAGTTGCTCAGGAGCTCTCCGGCTACAATGGCAATCAACGATGCCACCATAAAAGCGAGTGTTCCTGCAAGAAAGATTGACGTCTTGCTGATTTCTTTATGGGTAGCGAATGAGAATGTGGCGAGATTTGTTTTATCTCCAAGCTCAGCAAGTAAAATGGTTATAAAAATTACTAAAAAGGTCCTGAAATTCAAAAACTACTGCTCTCCTATCTCAAACTCCCTCTTCTCTCTTTCAAGAAAATCATCAAGGAAGTTTGCTACAAACCTGTAAAATTTTAGCCTGCTCTCATTTTTCAAATCTGAGGCAAAGTCCGGCACCCATTGAAGGATGTGCTCCTCAAAAAACTCTCTCGCAAGTTCAATATCACCTTCTTCAAGAAGAAACCTCATAAAATCCAGCTCATAAGAAATGTGGTCCGGAAGGTCCTCTGGCACCTCAAGGTTGTAAAGAGAATAGTACTTCCCCACCTCTTCGGCGTAATCTCCCATGAGGAGCATTTCCCTGTAGGCTGATTCATAAGGTGGAGTGGGTAGAGTGGGGAAACTATTGATAAACAGCCTCGTATGCTCAGCCTGGAACTCCTGTGGTGGCAACGTGTGAAGCTCCTCCATCGCCTCACTGAACTGTGCAAGAAGATTTTCAGAATCGTAAACTTCTTCAAGTATCTGAGCAATAAAATCTTCTATCTCAGGGAGCTTCTCAAAGAAATCATCCTCGGGGTAGAAAAATAACTGGCTTAAAAGCTTATAGATTTCAGCTCTCTCTTTTACATCCATGGTTGGTTAATTTTAATGCCAAACTTCCGATATTCAATGGGGCATTTCGCACGCACTACGTGCGTGCGAAATGCCCCTCAAAGATTCTCAAACAATCCCACGTAAAATCTCAACCTATAATTTTCAAGACCCGCCGGGCTGAATGCCGTCTATGATATTAAGCTCATCCAACTCCCTGTCACTACGTGCAGCGTAGGGAATATAGCCATGAGATATGGCCTTTTCTCTATAGTCATCTATCCTGATTTTGTTTGCTCCAACATACCCGCTTCCATCATCCACGTAATCCACCGACAGAACAATCCGTCCGGTATTTAAAACGACCTGAAGATACTGCGCGCGCTCTGCAGTTATAGCACCGGGGATGGGAAGGATTCCATCGTAAAACATATCTTCAACGGCCCAGCCGGAAATCTCCCTTAATAGCTCACCGTTTGAATCATATCTGATAAGCCTCTCTCCATTCTGCGGAATAATGTAAAAATCCTCTCCTGCACGTGACTTACAGTAACGTGCAATAGCCACTACAAAGTTGATCATCCTCTCTGCCGCTTCCTGCTCGCTCATAATAGAATCTTCAGAGCTCCAGTATTCAAACTCGTCCACCTTGTCAAGATAAACACCTCTAAATCCCTGCCAGATAATAGTGTCAAGATAGGTGTAAACAATCCTCTGCCAGGTGGTATCCCAGTACCTTACCGCATAGTTGCCTCGCCAATTGGGATTTTCGGGCCCAAGCCATGATGGCGGCAGACTATCCCATGCAGAATTCCAGTAAAACCTATAGTCTTCTGCCTCCCCAATGCTGATATATGCAATTGGCAACACACCTGCATCCTTTATAAGAGAAATATCCGATGGAGAATATTTGTTTTCTGCAGTCCCGTCCCTCGAATAATCCATTACCATTATATCAAATCCCGAGCGTGCAATCTCATAGGGATCGGCATCCTGCAACTGATAAGCCCAGCTTCCAGGATTTTCATCTCCTTGAAAAACTTCAGAGCATCCTGCAGAAAGAAACGCTATGAGTAACAACGCAATCCATTTCATGTTGTGAAATTTTAAGGCATGCCCACCACCAATTTCGCCCTGATTAATGGTCAACCGTGGCTTATCAATGCTGTTTATACCAACTTTTACTCATATTGCTTGGAGGATTTTTTTAAAACACTGGCAATAATTTACCTGCCCGACTCAGAAAGAACTTCCTCTCCCACGTATCAATTTTCTGCGGGGAGAGATTAGGTGAGGGGTTACATATTAAATTTTTATAGAACTACTTTCAGTGTCTTCCAAACTTTCTCTCAAGCTCCTCAAGACTTAGCTTGATGATGGTTGGTCGTCCGTGTGGACAGAAGTAGGGGTTTTTGCAGTGGAATAATTGATTTATAAGGGACATCATTTCTTCAGTACTCAAAGGCTCACCTGCCTTAACAGCCGCTTTACAGGCTATGGTTTTTAGTGAATACTGAAACCTGTCAGGAAGAGATTTTTTTACCTCCAATTCATTCAAAATCTCTCTAAATTCGTCCTTGGTAATAGATGAAAACACGTTAGGAACTCCTTCTATTACTATTGTAGTCTGAGAAAACTTTCTGATCCTGAAACCAAATGACTCAAGAATATCTTTATACTCATCATAAACCTGCATTTCCTGTGGGGTCAGGTGGATGGTAACGGGGAAAAGCAGGTTTTGAGTTCCTACTTTCTTCTCCGTTAACTGCTCATAGATAACCCTTTCGTGAGCGGCATGCTGGTCTATTATCACGATACCACTTTTCACCTCTGCTATTATGAAACTGTTGTGGGCCTGCCAGACAGCCTGGGGAACCATCTGCTCCGGCTCCTGTGGCTCAGACAGGCTCATCTCGCCAAGTTCGAGCTGACGGGCATTTTTGCTCTCTGGCGCTGGACGATATAAGGGAGCCTGAGTAACTCTGAGAATTGGTGTTGACCCCGAAGCAGGTACTGTAAGATAGGACTCTTTCGTCACTTCCAGTGTCTCCCGCACACTCCTGTAAACCCTTTCAAAAATCCGGAGTGACCTCGAAAATCTCACATCCTTTTTCTGTGGATGTATGTTGAAATCTATGTACTGGGGATCAACCTTTATGAATAGCACAAATTCAGGGTTGTTTTTAACTTCCATCAGTGCTTTGTAGATGGCAGAGCGAACCTGGTCGCTTTTCACACTGCGGCCGTTTACAAGGATAAGCTGTATAACCGGCCTCACCTTCATCTTTTCCGGCCTCGTAATCCTGCCCCAAATCTCAAGAGTACTACCAAATTTTGAATTTATTTCAACAGTCTCCTCGATAAAATCTTCACCATAAATATCCCTGATACGTTCATCATAACTTTCGACTGGTCTGAGGTTATAGACCTCATTACCGTTGATGACGAGCTCAAATCCAATCTGGGGATTCCACAGGGCGTAGGTTGTTACGGTCTCAATGATTCTTCTGCCCTCATAAAGATCACCACCGAGGAATTTCCTTCTCACAGGGAAGTTGTAAAACAGGTCTCTTACGATAACAGTTGTGCCTTTTCTGTATGGTGCGGGTTTTATCTCCTTTGGAGTTGTGCCTTCAAAAACAACTTCCCAGCTATTCTCTGAATCATCCTGTGTTCCGGATTTTATGGTGAGCTTTGAAACCGCGGCAATTGAATAAAGAGCCTCGCCTCTGAATCCGAGAGTGGCGATATTTGAGAGGTCCTCCTCGCTCCTTATCTTACTCGTTGTAAACCTTTCAACAGCAAGGGGAATCTGATCCCTGGTCATTCCTACGCCATCATCTTCAACAATAATAAGACGCTTACCGCTCTCTTCAGCAACAATCCTGATATTCTGAGCACCGGCGTCTATGGCATTTTCGACAAGCTCTCGAACTACAGATGCAGGATTTTCTATGACCTCACCAGCGGCTATTTTCTTTATAACCTCATCGGGCAGCTTTTTAATCATTGATCCTCTTTATGAAAAACTCCTCTATCAGTTTTTCGGGCTCAAATCCCATTTTGTGAGACAGGTATTTTAAAGCAAGAGACTCCACAACAGTTGAAATATTTTTACCCGGGACCACTGGCATCTCCACAAGTGGAAGCTTCACGCCGAGTATATCCGTTTTCTTAAAATCAAATCCCAGTCTATCAACTGGGTCTTCCTGTGTCCTTTTGAGCTCAACTACAATGTCAACGGTCTTCGTATCTTCAACTGAAGCGACACCATAGGTGTGGAGAATATCGATCAATCCTATGCCTCGAAGCTCCATTAAAAACCTCGAATCACCTGTAGGGGCACCGGATTTTCCCGTCAACTTACCCTCTGGATAGGCAATGAGCTCCACAA
>JALXCE010000148.1:0-501 GCA_026991055.1 Caldifarciminota bacterium
TTGCCACCATTCAGCTTGGTATTCTGACTGATACCCTTGATGTCACTGGTGAGGAAATTGATAGAAAACCTGTGCCAGAATTTACAGAGCAGGAACTCAAAAATGTTTTGCGAAACTTCCTCGGAGAGATTGAGCAGGTCCCACCTTCGTATTCTGCCATCAGGATTAAGGGACAGAGACTTTATGACCTTGCGCGTGAAGGAGTTTATATCACTCCAAAGGCTAAAAGGGTTACTATTTATAATCTTGAAATCCTGGATATAAGGGATAGTGAGATAGACTTGAGAGTAGTTTGCTCCAAAGGCACATATATTCGGGCACTTGCAAGGGATATAGGAGAGAAGCTGGGAACTTACGGTATAGTCAAAGAGCTTAGACGGACGAAGATAGGACCATTTAAAATCGAAGAAGCAATAAAACCCGAGGAGATTACTAAGGGTTCGGTTATTCCCATTGCCGAGGGCCTGAGGCACCTTCCATCAGTTGTGATAAACGATAAGG
>JALXCE010000148.1:511-1879 GCA_026991055.1 Caldifarciminota bacterium
GGATTGGCAATCCGAAGACTTTCCAGCATGTTAAGGTGTATTCACCGTCCGGAAAGTTTATGGGGGTGGGACTTATGAAGTGGGACGGGATTTACCCAAAACGGGTCATCCCTGACTGATATGAAAATAATAACTGGCAACGAATTTGATATAAATTCAAGAGGTAGTGTTGTAACTGTTGGTGGATTTGATGGTATTCACATCGGGCATCAGGCCTTGATTGACGAGGTAGTTCGTTGTGCCAGATGGCGCGACTATAACGCCGTGCTCCTCACGTTTGAAACCCATCCAAGAATTGCCCTGGGACGGGAAAAGGGACCGTTTCTTCTTAGCCCCATCGAGGAAAAGGTTGAGATACTCAGGGCCTTTGACCTTGACTACGCGATTTTTTTAACCCCGGATAAAGAGCTTTTAAACACTGATCGAGAGGAATTTGTCAAAAAGTTTCTGATAGAAAAGCTACACACGCGGAGGTTGATTTTGGGCTTTAACCACCATTTTGGAAAGGGTAGAGCAGGGTCTGCAGTTTACCTTGCGAGGACAATTGAGAAGTGGAATTTTTCACTTACAGTTTTCCCTCCGGTTTATGTTGAGGGAGAGATTGTATCGTCTTCAAAGATCAGGGAACTCCTGCGGGCTGGAGAACTGGAGAGGGCAAACAAAATGCTTGGACGCCCCTATTCCCTTATCGGTGAGGTTGTGGAGGGCTTGAAGCTTGGTCGGAAGTTGGGTGCTCCCACTGCAAATCTAAAAGTGCATCCGTACAAATTGCTGCCGGCAAATGGTGTTTATGCAGTAAAAGTCTGGCTTGGAAATGAGCTGTTTAAAGGGGTCGCCAGTGTGGGGGTGAGGCCAACCATCAATGGTAAGCACCTTCTGACCGAGGTGCATATTTTTGATTTTGACAGGGACATCTATGGAAGCACGCTAAAGGTAGAATTTATAAAATTTATCAGACCTGAGAAAAAATTCAGCGGTCTTGAAGAGCTAAAATCAGCGATTTCCAGGGATATTGAGACAGTAAAAGAGTTTTTTATCCAACACCCTTGATCTCGACTATTCGGGAGAGCTCAAATGTCCTGAAATCTTCCCTCAGATAGCAGTAAGCATCCAGTTTATTTCCCCTGATGGAAAGGGGTTCGATCACCCTTTCTGTTCTACCGCTATATGGGGATTGATAAACAATTCGCACGTAACCCGAGACCTTGGCTAATTCGAGGATTTCGCGGGCCTTTCTCTTTATGCGTCCGTTGAGATATCCAAGCTCTTTGAGGTCATGGAATGTTTTTATCCCTAAAGCCTTGAATTTATCGAGCATCCTGAGCCAGATTTTCATGGTCAGCCTTGCATCCTCAAGGGCTCTGTGAA
>JALXCE010000149.1 GCA_026991055.1 Caldifarciminota bacterium
AATTCCCGGTTGTCATAAAGGCCGATGGCCTTGCCGCGGGGAAAGGTGTGGTGATTGCAAAGAGCCCGGAAGAGGCGCTTGAAACCCTGAAGAGCTTTATGATAGATGAAAAATTCGGGGAGGCCTCAAAGAAGGTAGTTATAGAGGATTTTCTCGAGGGTCAGGAGTTTTCCATTTTTGTTCTGACCGATGGCAGGGATTTTAAAATTTTAGGCGGTGCATGTGATTACAAGAGGCTGCTGGATGGAGACCGAGGCCCCAATACCGGTGGTATGGGCTCAGTGGCTCCTGTCCCATTTTTGACGCATGAAAAATTAGAAGAGGTTGTCGAAAAGATTATCGAGCCCACAGTAACAGGGATACAGGCTGAGGGGCTTGATTACAAAGGTTTTCTTTACTTCGGACTTATCTGGACATCTGAGGGGCCAAAGGTGCTTGAGTACAACGTAAGGCTTGGTGACCCTGAAACTCAGGCGATTATACCCATTCTTGAGGGGGACCTCCTTGAGGCAGCAGAGTTGCTCCTTGAGGGGCGGCTTCGCGAGGTAGAAATAAAAGAGCCCCAGAAGAGGGCTGTGACAGTTATTGCTGCATCACTGGGGTATCCTATCAAATATGTGACGGGGAAAAGGATTAGTGGCTTGAGTGATGAGGGGGACCCCCTCCCGGCCTCGTCGTGGAGCGAGCCTGCCGGAGGGCACGTCATTTTCCATGCGGGCACGGAAAGACGCGATGATGGAATTTATACAGCCGGTGGGCGTGTCCTCGCAGTCACAGGTGTGGGAGACAGCTATGAAGATGCCATGTCCAGAGCCTACGATAGGATTGAAAAGATTCATTTTGAAGGAATGTACTATCGGCTCGATATTGGTGAGAAGTGGACAAGAAAGATTCTCATCATTGCGGGTAGCGAGTCTGATGAGGAGTTTGTTTCTTATGGTATCGAAATTCTCGAAAAATTGGGAATCCCTTATGAATTTAAGGTCATCTCTGCGCACAGGAATTTGAGAGAGCTTGTGGATTTTACATCTAATCTCAGAGGATTTGAGGTGATAATTGCCGTTGCGGGCCTGAGTGCCCATCTACCGGGTGTGATTGCGGGGTTGACTTCGCTGCCTGTGATAGGAGTTCCCAGGGACGTGGGGCCTTTAAACGGTATGGATGCTCTATATTCTATGGTTCAGATGCCGCGTGGAGTGCCTGTTGCAACCATGGCAATTGGTAAGCATGGGATGATTAATGCTGTGCTCTATGCATTGAGGATTCTTGCGAATAAATATCCGTGGGCCAGGAAAGCCCTTGAAAACTGGAGAAAATGATGAACTGGCAGGAAGTAAAAGAAAAGATTGAGAAAATTAGGGAAAAGGGCGGCAAAATAGTTTTTACAAACGGTGTTTTTGACATTCTCCATCGTGGTCATGTGGAGTATCTTGCCTATGCCCGCTCACTGGGTGACGTGCTCGTTGTGGGAATTAACACTGATGAATCTGTGAGGCGAATAAAGGGACCTGCAAGGCCCATAACCACGCTTGAAGACAGAATGTATGTGCTTCAGCACTTAGATGTGGTTGACTTTGTGGTGCCTTTTGAGGAGGATACCCCGGCGAAACTCATCGAATTTCTACTGCCTGACGTTCTTGTGAAGGGGGCGGACTATGGGCTTGATAAAATTGTTGGAAGAGATATAGTTGAAAAGCATGGGGGTAAGGTGGTCAGAGCACCTCTAAGGGAAGGCTATTCAACCACAAGGCTGATCAAGAAAATAGTGGAGATGTCAAAAGAGCTCGGAGTTGATAAGATGGAGCTTAGGACTCCTTTTGTAGCTGTGGATGCGATTATCCAGATTTTCCAGGGCGATGAATTCAAAGGGATTGTGCTAATTGAGCGGAAATATCCTCCTTATGGATATGCGCTTCCCGGTGGGTTTGTGGATTATGGTGAAAGTGTGGAGCATGCGGTGGTCAGAGAGGCGAAGGAGGAGACCGGGCTGGATGTAAGGAATTGCAGGCAGTTTCATGTTTATTCTGATCCATCCCGTGATCCGAGGCGGCACACGCTTTCGGTGGTTTTTACGTGTGAAGCGGAGGGTGAGCCTGTGGGACGCGACGATGCCCGTCAGGCACACATCTTCAAGCTGGAAGAAATACCCCTTGAGAAAATGGCCTTCGACCATAAAAAGATTTTGCAGGATTTTATCAGGAGGGCGGGGATGGTGTGATTTGAGAGAATTCTGATGTGAATGGAAACTTCTGTCTGTATCGAAAAACTCTCAGTTAATTCCAGTCAAATCTCTTTGTTCGAAAAATTGCAAACCGACGTAAGAGGTGACATCTTCAAACATACTATTCCTGGGGTTGATACCACATCTGTGCATGGTTTTATTCCAGCATTTCCTCTGCTGCTTTTAGCACGGTTTCTGGTTTGATATCGCGCATGCATTTGAAGTGTTTTAATGGGCAGGCCGTGCTCCCGTGAAGGGAGCACGGCCTGCACCCCAACCCCTTCACCTCTATTATCCTCGCATTACACGGCCTGAAGCCAAGCTCGGGCACCGTGGGGCCAAAAATTCCAATTGTCGGTACTCCATAAGCAGCCCCGATATGCATGGGAGCTGAATCGTTGGATACAACAAGCTTAGATTTTTCAATCACTCTCAAAAGCTCCGGTATAGTGGTCCTGCCAACCATATCAACCACCTGCCCGCTAAACCCATCTAAAAACCTGCGGTCTTCTGCCCCTCCTACAGCTACCACTTCAATTTCAGGAAACTTTTCTCTGAACATCTGGACAAATTCACCAAAATACGGCCAGACCTTGGTTTCGTGCTTAGCCCCCGGCGCAACGACAATATATCTTTCAGGAAGCTCAAGCTCTATGGGTACACTCTCAAGCTTTGGGCAGGGAGTGGGTAAGTCTATACCAAGAGCCTTTTTTATTGGGGCAGCATAAAGCTCGTAAACCGGTACCTCTTCGATTTGCTTTGTCCTCAACGCCCTGAGCCTCTCCCTTCGACGATTATCATAAAAAGCTCGATGAGTTGCCCCTGATAAGCCCACGAGGATTATACTCAGGACCTTCCTCTGGAGGTCGAAGACATAATCAAAATCCTGAGAGCGGATCTCCTTCACAATTCTTACGATATCAGATAATCCATAAGGCTTAGGAATTTTGATGATTCCTCTGAGCCTCGAATCGTGCTCGTAGAGTCCTGCAAAATGGCTGTAAGTTGCAAGATAGACTTCGTTACCTTTAAGTAGCTCCAAAACTGAAGATAATATCACGAGGTCCCCGAGCGATGAAAGTCTTATAAGCAAAATTTTTCTGCTCAATTATACCTCGAACGGAGAATCCTGGTTTGACTTTAGAAGGTTCAGGGCGTCCTCAAGCGGGACGGGTTTTGAGAAGAAAAAGCCCTGTGCACGATCCACCCCCAGATTTTTCAAAAAGTTTAGCTGCTCGCGGGTTTCGATCCCTTCTGCAATTATGCCGATGTCCAGCTCTTTTGCCATTGTCACAATCGCCCGTACTATTGCCTCACTGTCCCTATTTCCAGGAATATCAATGATAAACGAGCGATCTATTTTGAGGTGATCTATAGGAAGTTTTTTAAGGTACGAAAGGGATGAGTATCCAGTCCCGAAATCATCAATATCAATCATGATTCCTTTATCTCTCAGGATATCCAGCTCTTGTTTTATTTCATCTATATTGGACATTAAAGCACTTTCCGTGATCTCAAACGCGAAATGGTCGGGCGATACCCCGGAGTTTTCAACTCTTTTAACAATGCCTTCGAGAAGAATATCCTTTCTCAACTGATAGGGAGACAGGTTTATTGCCATCCTGAATTCATCCTTAATTTTTATAAATTTCTCAAGGTCACTTGCAGCTCTGAATAGGACCCACTCCCCTACTTCCGAAATAAGGCCCAGCGCTTCCAGCTCAGGAACAAATTCTGCTGGTGAAACCCATCCAAGTTTTTCATCCGACCACCTGAGTAACGCTTCAAATCCTATGATTTCGCCATTATTCAAATCTACCTGAGGCTGGTAAAAAAGCATAAAGTCCATGTTTTTAACGGCTTCTCTTAAGCGGTTATCCAGAATAAGTTTCTTGCCCATCTTCTGGGTCATCTCTTCGGTGAAAAATCTATAGCTCCCCGCTCCATCGCGCTTGGAATCTTTTAGCGCAGCATCTGCCTGCGATATCAAGTCCTTTTCTCCAGAACCATCAGGGAAAACGGCAATCCCTATATTCAGGTCAAGATAGACTTCATCTCCGTTGATTTGGAAAGGCTCTCTAAATGCGTCAAAAATCTTGGATATCCAGTATCTAATCTCATCATCAACTTTAATACCCTCGATCAGGATAGCAAACTCATCCCCGCCAATCCTGGCAACAATGCTATCGGCACCGGTATTCCTTTTTAACCTTTGAGATACTTCGATCAATACCTGATCCCCGCGGTCAAAGCCAAAGGTGCTATTTATTTCGCTGAATCCCCAGATGTCAACATAAAAAAGTGCAACCTTTTCCTTGCGCACCCGCGCCTTCTCGAGGGCAGCTTCCAGCATTTCCTGGAGATAGAGTTTGTTGGGGAGTCCTGTAACCGGGTCGTTGTAAATCAAATCCCTTAGCCTTTCCTGTAAACTACGCTCTCTCGTGATGTCCCTGCCTGTCAGAACAAAGTGTGTAACCTCACCACTTTTCGAAATTACAGGGGCTACAAACTCCTCAAGATGATAAATTTCTCCATTAGGTTTTCTACCAACAAAGAGCCAGGGGAACGCTTTCCCCTCTTTGATCTTTTTATGGAACTCCTCAAGGTCTTTCTCCGAAGTGACGGCAGGTTTACATATTGCAGTCTTTTTACCAACGAGTTCTTTGGGGTCAAATCCCATTATGTCCTTTACAGCAGGATTTGCAAACAGTATGTTACTATCTTTATCGGTAATGATGATCATTTCTTTACTGTGTTCAAAAGCCCTAATGAGAAGTCGCTCAAATTCAATTCTGGTTATCATATCAAAAGCAAACGAAAGATCGTCTCTTATTTCTTGGAGAAGTCGCTCCTCCTCTGGATCGTTTATCACAAGTGGCTTCTCAGAATAGATCCCAATTACTGCCTTGATATTGCCGTTATCTTTTATAGGAATGTAGGCAGCGGATTTGTATTCAAGTTTGAGAAGCGTTTTAACCCATGGCTCATCTTCATTCTCAACATTTTCAATGACAAATATTTCCCCTTTCCTCAACCTTTCTCCGGGCATTGTGTCCAGTGAAGAAAGGAGAGAAGAGAGAACCTTTTCACTTTCCTTAATATATTCAGCAGGGCCTTCACAGGCCACTGGCTTGAGCTTGCCGTCTTTGTAAACTCCGGCCCAGGCAAATTTAAATCCTCCTTCCTCCACAAAAACCTTACAGGCTTTTTTAAGGAGCTCCTCACGATTTTCTGCAACAATGATAAGACGATTTATCCTTGAAAGGGTCCGGTAAAGCTTGTTTATGAGATTTATACGCTCCTGCTGAGCATAAATCTTCTTAAGGAGCGATTTCATAATGAAATCGTACGCAACAAATATCACAAGGAGGGTGACTACAACGAAAACAATAAAGAAAATGGTGATGTTGTGGAATATTTTGATCAAGTGGTGACTTCTGATGATTTCAAAAAAAGTGACACTAAGAGCTACGAATATGACGCTCAATAAAACTACAGTTAACCAGAGCTGCCTTTTTATATAATCCATATATCCTCCCCTTTCTTGCCCCGGGGTACATCATAATTGCTATTGTAAAGACCCCCTGCCTTTTAGTCAAATAACGACCAGAACCGGGCTTAAAACCTTAAAATTGCTGGATTTTCAAGAGGAAATTCCCCCACCCTGTTCCTTATCCCGTATAAATTTTCCTGATAAGTAGAATTCCGGAATGGAGCACAGAACTCTGCTCTTGACGGATAATTGGAGCGTCCATAAGATAAAGCCATGAGTGAACGCATAACATGGAAGGTTCTCCCCGCAAGGAATAAAAAGAAGCTCGTTATCTTCCTTTCAACCGTTATTGGTTTTTCAATACTCGTCCTATTCGTTGCGGGGATATATTGGGCCCTTTTCTCTCTTCTTGTGCTACTTGGCTCGCTATTCCAGTTCTACACCTACACCGAGTACACCCTTGACGATGAAGGGGTTACCATCAAAAGACCACTTTACACAGTCAAAAAACCGTGGAGCGAGTTTAAGCGTGTGGTAGAGACACAGACTGGCATATTCCTTTCACCCTTTTCGTTTCCATCAAGGCTTGATAGTTTTAGAGGGGTGCATTTATTAATAGAAAATGAGGACCGCGAAAAAATCCTCGAATTTATAAAGGGGAAAATCCACAATGACAGTGAAAGAGAGAATCGAGAAACTGAAAGAACAAATTAACGAAGCACTCGCAAGGGCGGGGCGTGAGAATGAGTCCATTACCATTGTCGGTGTTACAAAGGGCATTGATATTCCACGCATTATTGAGGGAATTGAGAATGGTATAAACATTCTTGGCGAAAACAGGGTGCAGG
>JALXCE010000150.1 GCA_026991055.1 Caldifarciminota bacterium
TCTCAGATACCGGAATCACCACTATCTCTTTACCCACCAGTTTTGAGGCAAGAATCACATTCTGGGCCTCTTTACCCTTTGCCTCAGGGACCTTATCTTCCTCCACCACGAAATAGATTTTGTCGTCGTCTTCATAGATAACGAGAGGCTTTGCCGGTGACATGGCAAGAGCCGTAAATCTGATAGGATCAGGGTCCCATTTGATGACGTCTATCTTCTCGTTGGATAATTCTTTGACAATGGGTTGGATTCGGGTTCCACGAATTCCAATACAGGCGCCGATGGGATCAACCTTCGGGTCTTTGGAGCGCACTGCCACTTTTGACCTTTTACCAGGTATCCTTGCCACTGCCTTAACTTCAACCGTTCCCTCGCTTACCTCAGGAATCTCAAACTCAAGCAGTCCTCTCAAGAAATCGGGATGTGTTCTCGATAAAATCACCTGTGGCCGTCTCCTCTGGTCTTCCACGCGGAGCACGAGTGCCTTGATTGTGCCTCCCTGCTTGTATTTTTCACCGGGAATCTGCTCCTCAGGTGGAAGGATAGCCTCTGCCTTACCAAGACTGATGTAAACACCGGTCTTGTCCACCTTCTGAATGGTTCCGGAAATAATTTCTCCAACCTTCTCCTGGAAATCCCTGTAGATATGCTGCTTTTCCGCCTCTCTAATCTTCTGAAGAAACACATTTTGAATCTTGTAAACTACACTCCTGCCGAAATCTGTAAATGGGACAGGGACTCTTACAAAGTCATCAACCTTCACATCAGGGTCAATCTTTTTCGCCTCTTCGATAGAAATCTCGCGGTCCGGGTCACTAACGTTTTCCACAACCTTCTTATTCACCCAGACAGTAACATCTCCCTTTTTGGGGTCAATCTCCACATTAACATCGTAGTCCATACCTTTGGATTTTCTGATTGCCAGTGCAATGGCATCTCTCAGGGCACCAATAACAAAATCCCTGTCCAGCTTTCTCTGCCTTGTAATTTGATTAATTAATTCAACAATTTCGCCATTCATCCTTACACCTCATCAAGTTGAATTTTTAAAATTTTGTCTTTCTCAATCTCAATATCGTCAATTATTATCCTGTCTTCCAGGTTATCAATCAGCCGTCCTTTAAGCTCCCCCTCAAGTGTTACGACCCTTACTTTCTTGCCGATTGCCCAGTTTATTTCCCTGTCTTTCTTTAAAACCCTGTCAAGACCTGGAGATGATACTTCCAAAATATAAGGGCCGGAGATAAAATCCTCAACATCCAGAACGAGAGAAAGTTCCTCCGAAACACTTGCACATTCGTTTACACTGATCCCGCCCTCACGGCGGTCTATGAAAACCCTGAGAAGTTGCCTCCGACCGGCGCCTTTAAATTCAACGTCAACAAGTACATACCCTCGCCGCTCGAGAATAGGCTGCAGAATTTCTTCAACCTTTCTCTCGATTTCTTCATTATCCAGTAGCATTCTCCTTTTTCATCCTCCTTACAAGGTCTGCAACATAGGAGATAGAATCTTCAATCCGAAGGTCTTCGCGGGAACCATCCTTCCTTATCTGGAGTTCAACAAGTCCATTCTTAACCTTTCTGTCACCCACAATTATTCTGATGGGTATTCCCACAAGGTCAGCATCTTTGAATTTAAATCCTGGACTTGCATCCCTATCGTCCCATATTACATCAATTTTGCTCTCCATCAAGCCTTTATAAATGCTTTCTGCAACTTCGTGGGTTCGAGGTGAATTTAATTCAATAATTTCCACCTCGTAGGGTGCAATGTTAATGGGTAAAGAAAGGCCATTTTCATCGCCGTAAAGCTCAGCTGCGGCTGCAAGGATTCTGCCTACACCAATTCCATAACTGCCCATAACGATGGGACGTTCCTTGCCGTCTTTATCCATAAAATACGCGTGCAGTGCCTCGGAATACTTAAGACCAAGCTTAAAAATATGCCCAATTTCAAGAGCTGTCTTAATTTTAAGCGGGTTTCCACAGCGAGGACACAGATCACCGTCTTTCACTACCCTGAAATCCCCAAACTCTTTGATCTTAACTTCGTTCAGTATGTCCACTCCCACAAGATGGTAATCATCCTCATTTGCCCCAACTATTGCCCGCTCAAGGGTTTTCACACTCTCATCAGCGTAAATTTCGTCTATATCAAGGCCTACGGGACCAAGGAAACCAACAGATACTCCGAAACGTTCTTTAACCTCATCTGACGGGGCAAGATGTATATTTGCCCCAAATTTCTGCATAATTTTTGCTTCATTAATTTCGTAATCACCCCGAATCAGGATAGCAATAAATTTATCATCAACTTTGAAAAGCAAACTTTTGACAAGGTGCTCAGGTGTGACACCGAGGAATTTTGATACCTCTTCAACTGTTTTTACGCCAGGGGTGTGTACTTTCTCTTTTTTCGTATATTTGGGCTTAACCTTTCCCCCTGGAATCCGGGCTGTCGCCACCTCGGTATTTGCCGAATAGCCACACTTTTCACAAATTGCAAGGGAATCTTCACCGGCATCGGAGAGAACCATAAATTCCTCTGACTGGGAGCCTCCCATGAGACCCGATGATGCCTGAACTATTGTGAATTTAAGCCCACAGCGTGTAAAAATGTTTTGATAGGCCTTTCTGTGAAGCTCATAGCTTACATCAAGGCCTTTGAAATCCCTATCAAGGCTGTAGGAATCTTTCATGATAAATTCTCTCACACGGAGAAGGCCAAATCTCGGGCGCGGCTCGTCCCTGAACTTTGTCTGAATCTGGTACCATATCTGCGGTAAATCGCGGTAGGAGCGAATCTCGTTTCTCGCAAGGTCGGCGATTATCTCTTCGTGCGTGGGAGCAAGTGCCTGGTCTTTACCCTTTCTGTCTTTGAGTCTCAGCATTTCACTACCAAAATCAATCCACCTACCGGACTGTTTCCATAGTTCAGCGGATGTTAGAGCCGGTAAAAGGAGCTCCTGTGCGCCAATGGCGTTCATCTCTTCCCTGATGATCTGCATGATTTTGAGCATGGATCGCCATCCGAGTGGCAGGAAGTTGTATACACCGCTCTGGTGCTGCCTGATATAACCAGCCTTTACGAGGAAAATATGAGACCTTGCCTCTGCATCTTTCGGTGCCTCTTTTAATGTCGGTATAAACGCTTTTGACCATTTCATAGCTGTTTATTGTAATGAATCACGCTTAATTATTCAATTTTGGTGAACTTGTCAGAAGTGTCCCAAACTTTCTGCGGATTTATCCAGAATTTCCCCTCCTTCCAGTGGAAGGAGGGGTTACGGGAGAATGGGGCAAAAATACCCTAAAGAATTTAGAATGTTTAATAAGATTCCTTCACGTGCACTTTGCACATGGGGCACCATTTTTCAATATGTTCATTTGGGAGATTGTTTGGAAAATTCCCAGTTTAATTCCGGGAATTCAATGACACAGAGTATTCCAGACAAATTTCCTTCATCCCTTATCAAAAATTGTACTACCTGTGCATGCGCTCAATCCGGTGGATCTGGCCATTTATGGTCTTAAACACTATGTGATCATGGGTATCCTCAATAAGCCAGCCAAGATATGTCCTGTGCCCATCACAGTCTCTGAAGCTCACAATATGCGAGGGATTTACACCCAATGAGTCAATATACTGCCTCTTTTCATCCGGAGAGAGTTCATGAATCCTCAAATGGAATACTGTACGCTGATTTCCTCCCATAATGGGAGCCTTCCATGCAAATTTTTCCATCGGTCTGATTTCCATAATATCACCCTTTAAGAATTTAGACCAAAGGCCCTTATTTTTCAACTGGCGTTATAAGTCTTTTATACCACAAAAACCAGGGGGTATCCAGAAAACCTATGATATTCTTACTGACCATTTGACCAATAATGAGCGGTCCAATCGGCATTGTCCCCCAGAACGCAAGCGTTACAAATATCACTGAATCGAGCGTCAAATCAATAACGTCACTCCCCACACTTCTGAGCCATACAAGAGCGGTAAACCTTTGCTTGAGTTTGTCAAAAACATAGGCGTCGATATTCTGGCATATTAAAAATGAGATCCAGCTTGCAACGGTGATACGGATACTGAGTGAGAAAAGAGAATGCCAGGCAGATTCAAATTTAAAGAAAGGAGCAGGAGCAAGTGAATTCATCATTAGAATAAAGGTAATTAACAGCACCTGACTTACAAAGGCAATACCTATGGCAATCTGTGTCTTCTTTCTCCCATAGACCTCATTGATCATATCAATGGCCTGCGAAATAAAGGGATAAATAAAGATAGCCGAGGGGGCAAAAAATTTATAAATCTTCAGGTCGAATATCACTATTCTGGAGGCAAAAATCTGCGATGCTGCAAGATAGAGCACGTACATGGCTGTGAGAGCAGCGAATCCGAGCTCGGGATATTTGCGCACCACGAGCGCACTGAAATAGGTAACTATGGTGAGAGAAATAACCCAGTAGACCCAGACCATCGATCACTCAGTTTTCTCTATTTCTTCTCCCTCTTCGCGTGATACAGTAACTTCAATCCCACCTCTGATATTTACAAAAAGCTCGATTTTCATGTATTTAGGCTGAATGGTGTTTTTGAGGTCTTCAAATATTCTATTTAGAAGTGCCTCATGCGTGGTTCTCTCATTTCTGAAGCTTACAAAGTAGTATTTCAGGCTTTTTAGCTCAACGACCTTCTTATCAGGAATGTAAACAATCCTGATTTTATAATAGTCAGGGTTACCCGAAAATGGACAGAGGGCCGTAAGCTCCTCGGTAAAAATCTCAACCTTGTAATTTCTGCCTTGATATTCATTATCAATTGCAACAAGTTCCATGGCTAACCTCCGGGGAAAGAATGGTCTTAACTATAAAATAACTCCCCAGAAATCTCAATTGATAGATAGGGACACTTATTTGTTGGGGGTGCCACGCACGAAGTGCGTGGCACCCCCAACATTAACGATAACAATCCCCCGGTTATCCCCTCCATGATAAATTGGTAAAGATTTCTGGCCAATTTTCCGAACACATTTTATAAATTGTTGAATTCAAATTCGGAAAATTTTATACTTTGGCAAAGTGGGAGGTTCGGAAAATGCTTGAACTGTTATTGGCCATAAGTATCATTGGAGGACCAGCCGGTCATGCTGACCGGAGATCCGCAGTTACTGCGGGAAACGTAAGGACAAAATTCTTCAACACGGGTGCAATATGTGGACCGGATAGAGTGAACCCATGGCCCCGGATGGAATGGCCTGCGAATTCCGGACATACTTATTTATACGAAGCTGGTCTTTTGATCGGAGCAAGGGTAAAGGCCTATGACCCGGTGCGGCATGATAGTGTATGGATTTGGATTGTGGATGACCCTATTCAGAACGGAGGTGACGAAGATTTTGAACCCTACGGAGGATATGCAAATCCTCAGAGCGATACTTTTGCTATCTCAAACAATAACCTCACGTGGCCCTCAGTCTGGCCAGATTACTTAACTATACTGGGGGATACTATATCGAATCTATCTGGGTCGTGGCCGGGAGAGTTCTGGGGTGGAAGAATGATGGTGGACACCATTCACGGCCAGGAAAGTTTCTGGGCAATGTGTGACTCTGCTAACACCGAATTCATGCCAGGTAACACCAGTGGCAATCCTTACTACGACCCTGGCAACAACATGAGGGGATTGGGATTAACTGTTTATGGAAGAAGTTATGTGGTCACTACGGATACTCTGATGAGAAATGCGATTATTTTTGATTACATAATAATCAACACCAGTGCCAGAGAATTAGACAGTCTGGTTGTTGGCTATTACATTGACACTAAAATAGGAGGACCGGGGCCAGATGCCTTTGATGATATGTACGAAGTGGATACTTCACTTCAAACATTTAGATTCTACGACCAGGATGGACAGGGTATAGACGCCAATGGTAGGCCTTATCAAACAGGTCAGTTTGCCTTTGTTTTTCTCCAGACTCCCGGAAATGCTTCTGATGGAATAAACAATGATGGTGATTTATTAATAGACGAATCCCCAACAGACAGTATTGACAATGATTGTGACTGGAATCCATATACTGACGATGTAGGTGCCGATGGAATACCAAATACACACGATTTTGGGGAAATGGATTTATGGCCCACAGTGGGAGAGCCACACTTCGAATGGAGGGATCCGGATGAGATAGATGAGATGGGTTTAACCGCAGCGCACAATTTCGTTTATGGTGCTGGTGGAGCTTTTGCTGCAAACGATTCTGTAATGGGAGAATTTATGAGACCTGGAGTATATGACGTCTCACCGGGTCCCGGAGATCTTATCACATTAGTTTCTTCTGGATTTTTTCGCTTACTACCGGGAGAGCGGACAAGATTCGTTGTAGCCTTTGTCTTCGATCCTCACAGGAACAATACAAACACGTTGTATGCGCGTGTTAGGAGGCTTTATAGGATTTATAGAAACTTTCTGGGTGCAGGCATACAAC
>JALXCE010000151.1 GCA_026991055.1 Caldifarciminota bacterium
ACTCCACCATAAGTTCTGGCGGAATCTCGATTAGAGCCGCCTTTAGATTGTCCATCAGTTGCTCCACTGTGTTGGCGCCAATGATAGGACTCGTTATAAAAGGTTTATGGAGAAGCCATGCGAGTGAGACCTGAGCAGGAGTTGCCTCCAGCTTCTCTGCTATCTCTATTACTTTATCAAGGATGGCAAACCCGCGATCGTTAAAATACCTCTCCTGGACACTACTTGCTCTGGCGGATACCGGAAGAGGTTGCCCTTTTCTGTATTTACCAGTCAAAAATCCTGCAGCAAGTGGGGAATATGGTATGACGCCAAGGTGATACTTGTTTACCTGCGGCAGTACATTCTTCTCAAATTCTTCCCTGTCAACAATGTTGTATTTCGGCTGTACCGTCACAAATCTCTCAAAATTGTGTAGCTGGCTTATTAGCATAGCCTGCTCTATGAGCCAGCCAGGATAGTTAGACACCCCGATATACAGCACTTTACCTTCCGATATGAGGTCATCAAGAGTTCTCAAAGTCTCTTCAAGTGGGGTCGAATAGTCAGGCCAGTGCATCTGGTAAAGGTCAATGACATCGGTTTTCAACCTTCTCAGGCTATCCTCCACAGCTCTCCGAATATGA
This sequence comes from Caldifarciminota bacterium, assembly GCA_026991055.1. GTDB lineage: Bacteria > Hydrothermota > Hydrothermia > B15-G9 > WFZT01 > WFZT01. The sequence continues at coordinate 627 of JALXCE010000151.1, forward strand.
TAACGTGAGAGTCCTTCTCCGTTGGGGCCATCCCACATCCTGCCTCTCACCTTTGTGGCAAGCACAATCTCCCGTCTATTGCCACGGTCCCTCATCCACTCTCCGATGATTTCCTCTGCCACTCCCCCCGGGTTTCCTTCAACCCACCTTGAGTAAACATCCGCTGTGTCAATAAAGTTTCCACCAGCTTCGTAAAACGCATCAAGAACTTTAAAGGCCTGCTCTTTATCAGCAGTCCATCCAAATTGCATGGTTCCAAGACAGATAGGTGAAACCTTAACACCCGTTGGCCCGAGGTTTCTTACCTTATCTCTTATATCCATAGTCGTCCTCCAGTTTGTCTATGATCTTTTTATAGTCTTTGCCGATTATTATGGTAACATCCTCTGTAGAGTCAGGGTCTTTGCTGAAATGGATTCTGGACACCCCCAGTATTCTGGCTATCTCTCTCGCATTCTGCATGCTTGTATCGACTCTATCTACTACGTAGGTAAAACCAATTGTATCAATAGCTTTTCCGGCAAAGGCTACATCAAAATTCAACTTTCTCAAAAATCCTGTTATATATTTTAATACCGAATCACCGTTTTCTCCAGTTGCATCAAGAATCTCGATTCTCATATCTGGAAAAACACTTTGTGATAATTTCACGACCTTGCGGGACTTCACACCATTGTAAGAAGAATACGTTATCGTCATTGTGAAGAAGGCAAGAATAAGTATTATAGTTATCGCAAACAGCTTTTTCATACTTTTCTGAGTTTGTTTGAATCGGAGCGAATCTTTTTTAAACCACTCTGGAACCTGACTTCAACTTTACCATCCGAAACTTTAATTACCTGGCCAAATCCGAAAAAGTTGTGGTAAACATTGTCTCCCACCTTAAATCTTTGGGGTTCATATTTTGGTCCCTCAGGAATGGGTCTATCCGATTCAATAACGTCTTCCGGTATTTCGGTAACAAACCTGGAAACCTGGAGAGTATTCTTTGGTCTTATGGAACGCCTGGTAGCAAAGGACAGAATTACTTTCTCCTTCGCACGGGTTAAAGCAACATGGAACAGACGCCTTTCCTCTTCCAGCTCAAATTCATCTCCGAAACTCGAAATATGCGGGAAAACCGTCTCCTCGAGTCCTGTGATTATCACAATGGGGAACTCAAGTCCCTTGGCATTGTGTACCGTCATTAAAGTGAC
>JALXCE010000152.1 GCA_026991055.1 Caldifarciminota bacterium
CATGATGTTAACCTCCTGGACTAATTTTCAATTAATTTCAAAATCTCCTGTTTCTTCTCCATGGTTGCATTATAACCCAACTCAAACGCATGTTCACCCTTATCATAGTCAAAAAGGCCAATGCTTGAAGTATCAGGCTCAATAAAAATATCGGGCTGATAAAGATTTAAATTGTTCGTAATAATTGACCCCTGCATCGCATAAACAGAGTAAAGTGCAACATTGAAGAGATTGAGCGATGGTTTCTTTATCCTGTTTTTGTGGAGAAACCTGAGAAAAGAGTCATTTACTTCCGTGCTCTCGCCCTCTTCGATCCCGAATTCCACAAGATCTGGCCGCTCTCGGGTGAGGACATTAACGGCTATGACTTTTTCGTATCCCATGGCACTCGCAACCCTTACTGGAACAGGGTCAACCACGCCACCATCAACGAGGACGCGTCCTTTAGTGTACACAGGAGTAAAAAGCCCGGGAATAGCAATTGAAGCCCTGACTGCGAGATAAAGGGGCCCTTCCCTTATCATAATTTCTTCACCTGTGAGGAGGTCAGTGGCTACTGCAATGAATCGCTTTTCCTTTAGCTCCTCGATCCTTTTCCCGTTGTAAAATTCCTGAAGAAATTTCATCACATTCTTGCCGTCCGTGAATCCAGCAAGGGAGGGATGGGGTGTAAAAAAGTGCGCAATCTTTTTTCGATCAACCCCCTTTGCAATCTCCAGCATTTCATCAGGGGACATTCCAGTAACATAAAATGAGCCCACGAGTGAGCCCATGGAACATCCGACCACGAGGTCGGGTTTGAATCCTAACTCCTCAAGGGCCTTGATGACACCAATGTGGGCAAGGCCCTTTGCTGCCCCTCCTCCTAAGACCAGAGCATTCATTTCTTCTCCTCAGCAAACTTCAAAGCCAGCTTGGCCGCAAGGTAGGAAGGTTCAGAGCCAAGCATTTCGACGCTGAAACCTTTGAGCCTTTTGATAAACATTCTGTGAAAACTGGAATTTTTGAAAAGTCCACCTGCAAGCAAAACCCTTGGGATGACTTTTGTCTCTTCATGTAAAACCCGAAGCATTTTTGAAAGCCCCTCAAGACCTTCCTCAATAATTCTCTCGGCAACCCTGTCCCCTTTGAAATAGCAGTCAAGCACAATGGGGAAAAGCTTTCCGAGCATTCTCGGTTTGTCCTTTTCCTGATAAAATTTGCCGATAATTTCGCGCTTGGAGCTTCCACCAAAGAATTTGAAAATCTCGTCCTCGAGGATAGTTTTATCTCCCAGTCCTTCGTGGGACATAAGAGCTGCGCGAAGTGCGTTGAGACCGAACCAGGCACCTGAGCCCACGTCACCGATGATGTATCCGTATCCACCTTTTCTCACAACTGTTCCGTCTTCTAATAGGGCAGCGGCAATGGAGCCTGTACCGGCAATGAGAACCATTCCCGGTGCGCCTTCCCATGTACCGTAAAGGAGAATCTCCATGTCGGACATAACTTTTGTTGGAATCCCTGTCAGCTCTTCTAATTTCATAGCAACTTTTTCTTTCTCGAATGGGAGAAATACACCTGCAACTCCGGCCACCATAAATTCATACTTTCCCAGTCTGTGGTCCTTCCTGATTTTCTCAAGGGTGTCCCTTATGTTTTTCGCAAATTCGCCTAAATCGCTGTTCTGGTAGTTGAATCCTGGAAGTCTCACACGGTCAATGGTGAGCCTGTGCTCTGATATAACCCTTACCTCTGTTTTTGTTCCACCGGCATCTATACCCACAAAATACCTTTCCATAGTGCTTGAATTATAAGCTGAACTTTACA
>JALXCE010000153.1:0-951 GCA_026991055.1 Caldifarciminota bacterium
CACCACCTACGCAGATATGTATTTCTTTGAGCGTGACGCAGCTGAGGTGATCTCTCAAATTGGGATGAGAGCAGTGCTTGCCGAAGGTGTGATAAACTTCCCCACGCCTACCGCTTCAAACTGGAAAAAGCAACTTGACTACGTGCGTGAATTCATCAAAGACTGGCTCGGGCACGAGCTTGTAAAACCATCTATCGGTCCTCATGCCCCTTATACCACAACACCGGAAATCTTGAAAAAGTCAAAGGAACTGGCGGAAAAGCACAATATTCCAATTCAAATACATGTGGCAGAGACACAAAAAGAGGTTGAGGAGATAAAAGAGAAATATGGTGACACGCCCGTGAGATATTTGAATTCAATCGGTTTTTTAAGTGAGCTTGTGGTGGCCGCCCATTCTGTCTGGCTCGATGACGAAGAAATTGGGATATTTGCTGATAAACATGTGGGAATCGCCTCATGTCCGCAGAGTAACGCGAAACTTGCCTCGGGGGTGGCCCCACACACAAAGTATATTGAGAAAGAAACCGTACTTGCCCTCGGTACCGATGGTGATGCTTCAAACAACTCTCTTGATATGTTTCAGGAAATGAAGTTCATGGCCCTTGTTTGTAAAGTGCACACCATGGAGCCAACGTCGTGCCCCGCCGAAGAGGTACTGAAATCTGCGACACTTCGAGGTGCTCGTGCCCTCGGATACCACGATCTGGGAGACATAAGAGAGGGATATCTTGCGGACCTTGTTACAGTCAGGATAAATACACCGCATGGAACTCCTGTTTACAATCCCATTTCACACATCGTTTATGCTGCCAAGGGAACCGATGTGACTCATGTGGTGGTAAATGGTAAACTACTCTACGATGGCGAGTTCAAAACTATAGATATAGAGAGGAGTCTCGCTGAATTCGATAAAATTGTGAGAAAAATAAAGGATAAGTTCTCACGGTG
>JALXCE010000153.1:961-6366 GCA_026991055.1 Caldifarciminota bacterium
GTGCAATACCCCACAAGTCCCCGGGATATATGGATTCATGCCTCCTCGGTTGGAGAAATCAACACTATAGCCTACCTTGTGAATCTTTTCATCGAGCGCCACATTTCTCTCTTTATAACCACGTTCACTAAGACCGGGCAGGAACGCGCAAAGATCCTCTGGAAGGAAAGTGTCGAAGTGAGCAGATTCCCTTATGATAAAAAATCCGAGATCGAGAATCTCGTGAGAATTGTTCAGCCCAAGGCACTGATAATCACGGAAACAGAGCTCTGGCCTAATTTGATTTTGACCACGAAAGGAATTCCAAAATTCCTGATCAATGCAAGAATCTCAGAGAAAAGCTTCCCGAGATACAGGAAATTTAAGAAACACATTTCCATGATGTTGAACCAGTTTGAATTAATTCTCGCTCAATCTGAAATAGACTCGGAAAGGTTTATCGAGCTTGGAGCCCCCCCTGAACGGGTAAAGGTAATTGGCAGCCTGAAATATGATGCGGTGAAAAGGCCATACAAGGTTGTAAGCCGCGAATTTCACGGATACCGGAAAGATGATATCATAATTATTTTTGGAAGCATACGAACGAAGGAAGAGGATGCAGTAATCAGGACTATAGATAAACTGAGAAAGGAATTCGAAAACGTTCAGTTCATCATTGCGCCGAGGCATCTAATAAGAAAAGAGTTTATAGTCGCGAAGCTAAAAGCAAGGGGAATACCTTATTTTCTGCGAAGTACAAGAGGGAAATTCTACAGAGATAAAGTTTTGGTACTCGACACTCTCGGTGAATTGTTTGACTTTTATCACATTGCCGATATTGCCTTTGTAGGGGGAACTCTTGCAAACTATGGGGGTCATAGCCTGATAGAACCCGCCTATGTGGGAATACCTGTCATAATGGGGCCATATTACTCGAATATTAAAGAAGCTGGAGAGCTTTTAAAGCAATTTGGTGGGGCAAAAGAAGTGCATACCGAAGACGAGCTTTTGCAAACTCTGCGGGAACTCATTCTGGACGAAGAAAAAAGGAAGGAGATGGGAAGGAAAGCACTTGAGGCAATAGAATCCAAAACCGGCGCCTCCGAAAAAACCTTCAACCTAATCCTCAACAAAATCAAGCTTATTGATTAATCCAATAAAGGCAACAAATAAAAAGATGCAGGCTAAAGTTTTGGGGACTTACAGAGGGCCATTATATACTGAAAGAAGATGGAAAAGGCATCAAATCATTTTTCGCTGCTTATCCAGTTTAAGCTCTAAATCTGTAGGGATTATTATTTTCAATCCGTCTTTTTGTTTTTCGTAAAAAATAACATCCGCTTCTATTCTTTCTGACAACATCTTCTTAGACTCGTAAGTAATTGGTTTCAGGCTAACAGGTATATTCCCGATATACCCATCAATTCCTTTACTTTCCTCTTCAGGGGTTGATAGTCGATAAACAGTACCAAATTTTCCAGCAATCTTTTTTAAAACAGCTTCCTGGAATCTCAATCCAATAAAGGTTTTCACAATCACAAGGTCTCTTACCCATTGTCTAATCATATCTTCATCTATCTGATTAATGACCTCTTTCAAATTATCAATCATTTCAAGAATCTTTTTAGTTGCTACATCTATTGATTCCGGGTATCTTTTCAAATACCACTCCTCCCATTCCTCGAGTGTCCTTCCAGTAAACTCTTTTATGAGTTCGCTCATCTTTCCTACAACTCTCGGTCTCGTTGCCTGCGCATTCTGGTTGGCCAGGTTTATAATCTGGCTTGCATACTTTGGAAATTCTGGAGCTTTTATCTCCATTAATCTCCTTATTTCGTCAGCCTTTATTTTAAACTCCATAGATACACCTCACTTCTCACCTATTCTTTTCTCTTTAGCCATTTTCTCAGTTTCTTCTGCATTAACCTTCAATTTTAAAAATTTACTCTTTAAATCGAAATCGGAATTATTATCCACCACTGCCAATCCACTCTTTATTAAATAAGCGTTAACAAATATTTTATTTTTGAGATACACGTACGCTTCTACCAGATCTTTACTCGCTACATACCCTTTATCAAATTTAAGGAACACTTGCTTTTTGAGTATATACCGCCTCAAGTAGGGAATAGCTTTTTCTAAATTGGTTATAACGATACCCCTGAATTTTACAACAAGCCCTGTATCCAGCTTCAGACTTCCATCTTCAAAAATATCCACCACTTTATACAATCCGTTTTTGCCAAATCTCAACTTATCCGGTTCAATTACAGGTTCTGCATCTTTTATCCTCGGGGTGTATTCAACATCTTCAGGAGTTATCGGCAAATCTCTTTTAACGATTTCAATTTTTTCCTTGAAAATACTATTTATCCCTATTTTCTTTTTGATAAGTTTAAGGAAATCTTCATTTATCTCATATCCTATCGCGTTTCTTCCCAATTCCAGAGCGACTTTCGCTGTGGTCCCACTTCCCAGGAAAGGGTCAAGGACAGTTTCACCGATGAAAGTAAACATTTTTATTATACGTTTGGGCAATTCTTCCGGGAACATTGCCTGATGGTCTATCTGTCGTGCTCCGCCAAAATACCAGTGCCCATAAAAATATTCTTTCCATTCTTCCTTAGACAATCGGGATTTTTTCTTGATCTCTTCGGGGATTTTTTTACTTTTACCGGGCTTTTTAAATATGAGAATGTGCTCGTAGTCTATCTCAACCATTCCATTTGGGGGATAGGGATACGAGCCCATCACATTTGCTCCACCTGTTGTATTCATTGTGGTTTTCTTTTGCCAGATAATTGACCCCATGTAATCGAACCCGATATCTTCACATTGAGCAATTATCTCAGCATGGAGAGGGATAATCTTATATCTACCATAAACTATAGACCTTGCAAATTGATCTCCTATATTGACAACAAGTCTCCTTCCTGGCTCCAGAACCCTGAATGACTCCCTCCAAACCCTATAGAGGTCTTTCAGATATTCATGTAAGGTTTGTCCGTATCCAATTTGATCTCTAACTCCATAGTTTTTTATGGACCAGTATGGTGGTGATGTAACAATTAGCTGGACAGACTTGTCCCCTACTTCCAGCATCTTACGACTATCACCTATAACTATTTTTATCCAATTTCCCATGCGAGTTCTTTGTTTACTAATGCTATTATGATAAAATCTTAGACGACTTCGGACAACAATTCCAGCACAAAAAGTTTTTTTATAATCTTAGGATTTGGCAGCACGATTAAAACCATTTAGCATAGGAAAGCACCTAAGCCACATCTTTTTTCTACGGGGCTCCGTTATAAAGAATGATACTGGCATCTGTAACAGAGCTTAAAAAGTAAAGGGGTATCATCAATTAATAGTCTCAAAGGAGCTCTTACCTAAAAAACATATCCAATCATTTATTATTTTGCACCCGCAGGTACCAACATTTTCATAAGCATTTTTGGCTTTTGGCTGGTATTTGTTTTTTGCTTTATAATTCAAAAAAATTTGCCTGGAGGTAAAAATATGGGCACAGAGTTGAAAGAACTGGCTTTGAGGACCCTGAAGACACCCCACGGGGAGTTCAAATTTTACGACATAAACAAAGTGGGGGAAGCAATGGGAGTGGATGTTACCAAACTCCCGTATTCCATCAGGGTGCTTGTCGAAAACATTGTAAGAAATATTGACGGGAAACACATCACAGAGGACGACGTAAAAACCATCCTGAGCTGGTCACCGGACATGAAGGAGCGGAAGGAGATTCCATTCATGCCAGCCAGAATTGTTATGCAGGACTTCACTGGTGTCCCAGCAGTTGTTGACCTCGCGGCCATGCGCTCTGCCATGGCGAGACTCGGCGGAGACCCAGAAAAGGTCAATCCTATCATACAGTCCGATCTTATAATTGACCACTCGGTACAGGTTGACTTCTTTGGCACATCCTATGCAATCTTCAAAAACCTTGACTTTGAATACAAGCGCAATAAAGAAAGATATACCCTCTTGAAATGGGCACAGAATTCATTTGCAAATTTCAGAGTCGTTCCTCCAGGTACCGGTATCATTCATCAGGTCAACTTAGAATATCTCGGCAAAGTGGTCATGTCCAACAATGGATTTGCCTATCCCGATACACTCGTTGGAACAGACTCACACACCGTGATGATCAACGGTCTTGGTGTCCTCGGCTGGGGCGTCGGTGGAATTGAAGCCGAGGCCGCCGTGTTAGGACAGCCCATTTACATGCTCACACCTGAGGTTATTGGATTTAAACTCACCGGAGAACTTCCGGATGGAGCCACTGCCACTGACCTCATTCTAACAATCGTCAGAATGCTCAGGGACAAGGGAGTTGTCGGAAAATTCGTTGAATTCTTTGGCCCCGGTGTGAAATCTCTGAGATTAGAGGACAGAGCAACAGTATCCAATATGGCACCTGAGTGCGGCTCCACTGTCAACCTATTCCCTGTTGATGAAACTACCCTGAAATACATGAAGAAATCAGGCAGATCAGATGAGCAGGTGGCACTCGTTGAGGCATATCTCAAGGAACAGGGTATCTTTGACACGAGCATGGCCGACGGAGTCCAATATACCGATGTGCTCGAGCTCGATATGTCCACAGTTGAGCCCACAGTGGCAGGGCCAAAGAAACCGCACGAGAAGGTTCTTCTAAAAGATGCCAAAAAGGCATTTAGAGATTCCATCAGTTACTTTATCGGCAGGGAAATTCCTGAGCCCGAAAAAGAGGCCATTGACCTTGAAATTGATGGAATTAAAACAAAATTTGGTCATGGCTCAGTCTGTATAGCAGCGATAACGAGCTGTACAAACACATCCAACCCATTTGTCCTCATAGCAGCAGGTCTGGTAGCAAAGAAGGCCGTGGAACGTGGACTTGAAGTTCCACCACACGTTAAAACAAGTCTTGCCCCTGGTTCTCAGGTTGTAAAAGACTATCTTGAGAAAGCCGGACTGCTCCCCTATCTCGAGGCCCTGAGATTCCACGTTGTGGGTTATGGATGCACCACATGTATTGGAAACAGTGGGCCTTTGAGAAAGGAAGTTGCGGATGCTATCAAGGAACACAATTTTGTGACAGCGGCAGTGCTGAGTGGAAATAGAAACTACGAAGGACGTGTAAGTCCCATAGTGAGGGCTGCATTTCTTGCATCTCCACCACTTGTAGTAATTTATGCATTAGCTGGAACATTTGACATCGACCTCTACAACGAGCCAATAGCCTACGACCCCAACAATGAGCCCGTTTACCTCAAGGACCTCTGGCCTACAACCAAAGAGGTCAACGAAATCATTGATTCTGTCATCTCCTCTGACATGTACAAAGCGAAGTATGCTCATGTATTCGAAGGTGATGATAGATGGAAGAGCCTACCTGTAGAAAAGAGCGAGCTTTACAACTGGGA
>JALXCE010000154.1 GCA_026991055.1 Caldifarciminota bacterium
ACTATCGGGACACTGTCTGGAATACCGAGAAGATTCTTAAAGGCATCCTCGGCGATTTTTATCTGCCCCTCGGCCTGAAGAATCTGTGGCTCAACATTTTTGAGCTGGACTTCTGCTCGAAGAAGCTCAAAATCGCTGGCGTAGCCTGCTTCAAATCTCTGCTTTGTCGATTTGTAGTTGTCTTCGAGTTCTTTTTTCACCTGGTGTAAAAGGTCCAGTGAATTCTGGGCAAGGAGTAGCTGGAAGTAGCTTTCCTTTACCTGCTCCTCAATTTTTAGCTTTTCTGATTTGAGCTCGAGCTCCTTCGCCTTAAGATTTTCGAAGCTCAGCTTGTAGGATTTTCTGAGGATTCCCCATGTAAATATAGGCTGAGATATCGAGAGTGAAAGTCCGTAATTGTTGTAGTAGGTGGTCTGAAAGTCGCTGAATTCCGGGACTATCATGTAGGGCATCTGCGGGTTACCTGTGGGTACGAGCCGGAATCCAGAAAGCATTTTAGTTTTCTGAACCTCTCCGAGTCTCGTATAAGTTGCCTGACCCGTGATAGATGGATAGAATGCGCTTCTCGCTTTCAAGATATCAGCTTTTGCTATCCAGATTTCCTGTTCCTTTGCCCTGAGAGATAGGTTATTCTGGAGGGCAATTGAAACTGCCTTCTCCAGACTTAGATAAAGAGTATCTCCGGCCGGTTGCTGGAATGCCAGTAAAAACAGCATCAATAGTCTCATATTTTTACACCCTCCTTTAGCGCTCCTCTCATAAATATGTCAAAAGCTTTGTCAGGAAGAGTTCTAAGACTTTTCCCATCCTCAATGCCGAAGAAGATGAATTTTTCCATAATTCCGGCAAGAGCAAGGGAAAGGTCCCAGGGATCAGCCGGTTTGAAGTATCCCATGTTGATAGCCTCTTCCATGATTTCAGAGAGTCGCCTCAGATTCCTCTTGTAGTTCTCAATGTATTTTTTTCGCTTCTGCTGGGACGGTCGTCTCTTGATCTCTATTTCTCCCATCATCAGGGGTCTAAAGAGAGAGCGGTTCATGTCAAAGTAGTTGAAGTAGGTCTCCACAATGAGCCTGATCTTCTCAATAGGATTGTTTGTGGTCTCGATTTTTTCTTCCACGATTCTCGTGAGCTCTTTAAAACCGGATTTTATCACCTCTTTGAAGAGCTGTTCTTTGGAGTCGAAGTAAATATAAACAGTACCTTTGGCGATGCCGGCAAGCTTTGCTATTTCTTCGACAGTGGTTTCGTGGTATCCACGCTCAGAGAATAGTTCCTGAGCTGCTAAAAGGATTTTATCCCTTTTGTTATCGTCCATATCACACCTCCAGAATTAAAATGACCAGTCAGTCATATTATTAAAACCCTGACGTGGCCTGTCAAGTGTCTTATTTGTATAGAGGTGAACGAGTTACGAAAACCATGATTTTTACATAATTTATTGGATGACCGGTGAATTTTTGAATTTAAGCATTGAGGGAGCACATGAAATTAGAAGGTGAGTGGAGGCGTGGAAGAGTCGGGGCTTCGTGCTGGAAATTTTGAAACCCAGCATAGGGATAGATTCTTGAAAAGAGCGTGAGCATTGATTCTATCAAGTGTTGGGGATACTCTCAAGATGATATAGTTAATCAAACTGAGATTAAGGGGGAATTTCAGTCCCCAAAACTTAAGGGGGAATTTCCCGTGTAGGACGTGGAGAAAAGTTTGGAAGTGTACATTAATGACGTGCACTGGAAATTGTGGGCTGACGTTGAAGAATGAGTGAACAGGTTATAAAGAGAGGGG
>JALXCE010000155.1 GCA_026991055.1 Caldifarciminota bacterium
ACATGAGCAACTATTCTTCTTCCAACGACGATGCCACCATCGGTATTCAGGACTCTGCTGGAGCTTCCGGTCATTACATACTTTATACATACAACGAGACCCCGTTTACACCAAACTGGAGTGGCGGAAAAGAGTTTACGGAATTTCTAAAAGACTCGAAAACCAATGGGTGGTCCATAGCATTTAGTCCATCCGAGGCAACCGGAATAGGTGAAGAGGTCAAAAAGCCCATTCGACTCTTCCTTGCACAAAACTATCCAAATCCTTTTGCAAAGAGCACAACGATTAGGTTCGGTTTACCGGAGAGTAAGCACGTGAAACTCGTGGTTTATAACATACTGGGCCAGAGAGTAAAGACACTTGTGGACAGGAAACTGCCGGCTGGTATTTACACGATGACGTGGGATGGTACGGGAGATGCAGGAAGCAAACTTGGAGCAGGAGTTTACTTTTACATCTTAAAAGTAGGGAAGAGGGTAAAGAAGCGTAAGTTAATGATATTGAGATAAACCCTCCCCCCAATTTTTAAAACCCTCCTGTTAAGGGGGTGGGGCGCCTTCGGCGCCCCACCCCCTTAACATACCTTATGAATTTAAGGAGCGTAAGCACCCTATCTGATAAGCAGGTTAAGATTTGACCCCCTCACCTGACCTCTCCCCGCAGTGATTTTATGCAGAGAGAGGAAGAATTTTGTTAGCAAACAAAGAGTTCTCAGAAGTGCCGCCTGTGGGATAAAAAGTAAAATTTTCCCCTTCTTCACAAGCTCCGCTTGTGAGGGATTTAGGGAAGGGGCATTTCGCTTGAAATCTTTAAAAATTCGAGACGCTACTCCTCACTCCTGCTTTTTGCCCCGATCAACAGATTTTGAAACTTACTGCACGTTTTCGCGGTACTGGATATAAGGGAGGCGGGAGAGATTTTCCCTTATAGCATCTGTCAACTTGTCCATATTCTCACCTGTCAGGGCTGAAACAAAGACTGAATTTTCGTACCTCTCAGCCAACCTCTCAATCATAGTTCTATCAAGCAACATATCAATCTTATTAAACACCCGAATGAGTGCCTTCTGGTCAACTCCAAGGTCTTTCAAAACTCTCTCAACTATTTCAATTTTCTCTGCAAGTCGTTCACAGGTTATGTCTATCACATGCAAGAGCAAATCCGCTTCTTTCACCACACCCAGAGTAGCATTGAAAGAGGCAACGAGTCCGGGTGGCAGATCCTCGATAAATCCCACCGTATCAGACAAAAGCACACGGTACGGAAAATCGGGTAGGTAAAGTATCCTCGTTGTAGCATCCAGTGTGGCAAAAAGCTTATCCTCGACCTTCACACCTGCCCTCGTCAGGAAATTCATTATGGATGACTTTCCGGCATTGGTGTAACCAACGAGAGAGACCTTCAGGACGCTCTGACGTCTTTTCCTTTGAACCTCTCTTGACCTCTCAATAGTTTTCAATCTTTGCTTCAGAAAATGAATACGATCAAGAATCCGCCTTCTGTCAACTTCCAGCTTTTTCTCTCCAGGTCCACGCGTACCGATTCCACCACCGAGACGGGAAAGCGCAAGTCCCTTTCCTGTGAGTCGAGGCAACCTGTATTCAAGCTGAGCGAGTTCCACCTGTATCTTCGCTTCAGATGTTCTTGCATGCTGTGCGAAGATATCCATTATCACCTCGGTCCTGTCGAGCACCTTCACGCCGATAATACTTTCGAGATTGTTCACCTGTGAAGGGGTAAGCTCTGCGTCAAATACAACAAGGTCAAGTCCAAACTGTTTTACAATATCCCGAATCTCGTAGGCCTTGCCTTTGCCAATATAATACTTGGGATCAATTTTCTCGCGAATCTGCAGAACCTTTTCAAAAACCTCAGCCCCTGCAGTCGTTACAAGGAGGGCAAGCTCTTCAAGTCTATCGGCCTCGTCCCATCTTTCCCTCGAACTTTTCGCCACTCCGACAAGTAACGCCTTTTCTTTCATCCTACAGGCTCACCCAGCGTGCGTATTCTCCTTCCTGAAAGCTCGGAACAGCGTTTTCCCACTTCATATCACCGAATAGTTCTTCAACAAACTCGTCCAGATTGCGGACGAAGACGAGTTTCAGCCCGCGCTTTATCTCTGGATTAAAGCTTCTGACCTTTGCTTTGTTGTCGTAAGGCAGGATTACCTTTTTAATCCCACTTCTACGCGCTGCGAGGATCTTTTCCTCAAGACCACCAACTGGTAAAACTTCACCGGAGAGTGTGATTTCACCGGTCATTGCGACATCACCCGAGACCGGAGTTTTTGTAAATGCAGAAATCATCGCTGCGAGAATTGCAACACCGGCAGATGGCCCATCCTTTGGAATGGCACCCTCAGGAACATGTAGGTGAAGGTCAATGTCACGGTAGAAATCTTCAGGCAGACTAAACCTTCTATAGTGTGAACGGATGTAACTCAGGGCCGCCTTTGCAGACTCCTTCATCACATCTCCCAGCGAGCCTGTGAGCTCAAGTTTGCCCGAACCCTTCATGAGCGCAGATTCGATTTTCAAAAGATCGCCACCGAATTCCGTCCAGGCCAATCCGTAGGCAACTCCCACTGGAAGACTCTTCTCCCTTTTTCGCATTCTGTACTTCGGGAGGCCAAGGTATTCCTTGACATTTTTCACAGTAATCTCTGCCTTTTCACCCTTCTCAATGTAATTCTTGGCGACCTTACGCATGATTCTCGCAATAGCACGCTCGAGCTCCCTCACTCCGGCCTCGCGCGTATATTCTCGAATAATTTTCAGAATGGCCCGGTCTGTAAATGAAATCACGTCTTCGGGCAGACCAATTTCCTCTCGCTTTTTAGGAATGAGGTGTCTTTTGGCAATTTGAAGTTTTTCAAAATCAAGATAGCCACGAAGCTGAATTACTTCCATCCTGTCGAGGAGTGGTCTCGGTATCCCATAAAGTGAATTTGCCGTTGTAATGAAAAGCACCTCGGAGAGGTCAAAATCCACCTCAAGATAGTGGTCCTGGAAGTTCTGATTTACTTCGGGGTCGAGCACCTCCATAAGTGCAGCCTGCGGGTCGCCCCGAAAATCCTGACCCACCTTATCGATCTCGTCTAAAAGGAATACAGGATTTTTTGTACCCGCCCGCCTGAGCTGCTGAATAATTCTTCCAGGCAACGCCCCTACATAGGTTCTCCTGTGGCCGCGAATCTCTGCCTCGTCCCGCACCCCACCGAGAGAAATTCTGACAAATTTTCTTCCAAGTGCCCTTGCTATAGATTTGGCGAGAGAGGTCTTACCCACACCCGGTGGCCCGACAAAGCAGATCACCTGTCCTTTAATCTTTCCTTTTAGCTTTAAAACCGCAAGGTACTCCAAAATCCTTTCCTTTGGCTCTTCGAGACCGTAATGGTCCTCATCAAGAACTCTCCTCGCGTTTTCAAGGTCAAGGTTGTCTTTTGTCTTTTTCTTCCAGGGCAAAGCAATGAGCCAGTCGAGGTAATTCCTGATAACAGTCGCTTCCGGTGAAACCATCGGGGTCCTTTTTAGCTTGTTCAGCTCTGCCAGGGCTTTCTCTCGCACGTCTTTGGGCATTCCTGCCTTCTTTATCTTTTCCTCGAGAATCGCAAATTCGTCGCCCTCTTCGCCACCAAGCTCTTTCTGGAGTTCCTTTATCTCCTGCTGCAAGAAGTATTGCTTCTGAGACTTCTTGATCTCCTCTCTCACCCGCTCCTCAATCTCCATCTTGAGCTTCAGAAATTCAATCTCGCGCAGAAGAATCTTGATGAGCTCTTGCAAAAAGTCTTCGAAGGTCGGTGTTTCCAGTAGTCTCTGCTTTTCCTCAAACTTAACAGGCAGGTGAATGGCGATATTGGTTGCAAGATATTCTATCTCTGTGCTTCTGTCGAGCACATTTATTATCACATCCTCGGGGATAACACGGTTGAGCTCGGTGTACTCTTTAAAGTAGTCTTTGAGCATTCTGGCGAGATTTTCAACCTCAGATGGATTTACCTTTATCCAGGGATAATCCTCAACCTCAACCTGATAATACCCTTCCTGGTAGTCAAGATTCAGAATTTTAACGCGCTTCAGCCCCTGAATGAGCGTGCGTATACTACCATCAGGTGCAACAATATGCTGGACGAACTTGCCGATTACTCCGACATCGTAGAGGTCTTCTTTTTGAGGTTGCTCAACTGAACTCTTTATCTGGGTTATAAACACTGCCTCGCCGCTCATTGAAATTGCATGGCGGGCAGCCTTCAGCGAAAATGGCCTTGCAATTAAAATGGGAAATAGTGTGTCTGGAAACAGCACTACCTCCCTTAATGGTATCAAAGGATATGTCTTTTTTGTTTCCATGGTTATTCAGCTCTCTTCCTCCTGTTTTTGAAGTAAATATACTCGGGGGCTTTCTTCCCCTCAATTGTCTCTCTTGTGATAACTACTTCCTTCACGTCCTTAAGCGATGGAAGATGGAACATCGTGTCAAGCAGAATCTCCTCCATTATCGCCCTCAGACCTCTTGCCCCGGTTTTCCTGCTTATTGCAATATCGGCAACCGCTGCAAGGGCATCTTCAGTAACAGTTAGTTTCACACCTTCCATCTCGAAGAAGCGTTCAAATTGTTTTAAAACAGAATTTTTTGGCTCGACCATGATCCTCATCAGGTGCTCACGGGTCAGAGCATGCATTGTAGCAATCACAGGCACGCGCCCTATGAATTCTGGAATAAACCCGTATTTAATGAGGTCCTCGGGCCTTATCTTCTCAAGCACCTCGTCATCAGTTAATTCTTTAAGCTCGGTCTTAAATCCGACTGTTTTCTTGCCCAGACGGGCACGGATAATATTCTCAATTCCGTCGAATGTACCACCGAGGATAAAGAGAATATTCCTTGTATCCACCTGAATAAAAGGCTGCTCCGGATGCTTTCTTCCACCCTGAGGTGGAACATTCACAACGGTTCCCTCAAGTATCTTGAGCAACGCCTGCTGCACACCTTCGCCTGAAACATCCCTTGTAATTGAAGGTGAATCGCTCTTCTTGGCTATTTTGTCAACTTCGTCAAGATAAACAATTCCCACCTCTGCACGTGCGACATCATAGTCCGCAGCCTGCAGAAGTCTTACAAGAATATTCTCAACATCCTCTCCCACATAGCCAGCCTCGGTCAATGGGGTGGCATCATAGATGGCAAAAGGAACATTGAGGAGTTTCGCAAGGGTCTTGGCAAGAAGGGTTTTTCCGGTTCCAGTCGGCCCTATGAGGAGCACATTGGATTTCTCAAGCTCGATATCCTTACGGTGGTATCCGACGCGCTTGTAATGATTGTAAACAGCCACTGAAAGCACCTTTTTGGCATACTCCTGTCCTACCACATATTCATCAAGAAATTCCTTGATCTCTTCGGGCTTTGGTGGCTTTACACTGGCCCCCTGATGAGGAGTGTCTTTCTCGTTGATGATTTCATAAGCCAATCTGATGCAGTCCTCGCAGATGTATCCGTCAATACCGCTTATGAGGCGCCCTACCTCACTCTCAGTTCTGCCGCAGAAAGAACACCTGGGTTCCATCTTCTTACTTTTTGCTCTTCTTGCCATTGGACATCATCTCCTTCCTCGAGGTAATCACCTCGTCAATAATACCGTATTCCTTCGCCTCATCAGGCGACATGAAAAAGTTCCTATCTGTGTCTTTTTCAATTTTTTCAATGGGTTGTCCGGTATGTTTCGAAAGAATCTGGTTGAGCATGTTTTTAAGTTTAATAATCTCTTTTGCGTGAATTTCAATATCTGTCGCCTGCCCCTGCACTCCTCCCATGGGCTGGTGAATCATTATCCTTGAATGCGGTAGTGCGTACCTCTTACCCTTTGTACCAGCAGCCAGCAGAATTGCTGCCATGGACGCCGCCATTCCCACGCAGATGGTTGATACGTCTGGCTTGATGTACTGCATGGTATCGTAAATGGCGAGCCCCGCACTCACCACACCACCAGGGGAATTTATGTAGATGTAAATGTCCTTTTCAGGGTCTTCTGCCTCAAGGAAGAGCAACTGGGCAATGACAAGATTGGCGACATGGTCATCAATAGGACTACCAATAAAGATAATCCTGTCCTTTAAAAGTCGCGAATAAATATCGTAAACTCTTTCGCCTCTACCTGTTTGCTCAATAACGTAAGGAATGTATTGTGCTTTCATCACTCTATCAGAACCTCCATTTTGACGAGATTTTTAAGCATATCATAGGCTTTATCAAATTGAAGGCTCCTTCTCAACTCCTCAAACCGATTTTCCTTCTTGTACTTTTCAACAACCTG
>JALXCE010000156.1 GCA_026991055.1 Caldifarciminota bacterium
CTCAGGAGTTGTAGGACCATTTGCACCTTCAATAATGTACCTCGCCTTTATTCTATCAACATTGTCCAGTGTTATGACACCCTCAAGGGCAGCTGGAATTAGCATATCTACATCAAGCTCGAAAATTTTGTCTCCGTCAATCTCCTTTGCCCACGGGAAACCTTTGATAACTTTGTTTTTCTTCACGTAATCCATCAGGGCCTTTACATCAATCCCATCCTCGTTGTAGAGGCCACCAGAGACATCAGAAACAGCTACGATTTTGCCACCCAATTTAGAAATAAATAGAGCAGCGTGTGAACCAACGTTTCCAAAGCCCTGAATTGCCACACGCATGCCCTCGATTTTTTCTCCAAAATATTTTACAGTCTCATCAGCAACAATACTCACTCCTCGGCCTGTTGCTTCCCTTCTACCCTTCGAGCCTCCAATAGAACGTGCTTTTCCTGTGACAACACCGGGCTCTGAGTAACCTTTGAAAGCAGAATAGGTATCCATGATCCAGGCCATGGTCTTTTCACCTGTAAAAACATCCGGAGCTGGTATGTCGATAGAAGGTCCAAGAATAGGCATAATGGTATAAGTAAACCTTCTTGTCAGCCTCTGGAGTTCACCTTCACTGAGCTCACGCGGATCACAGATAACACCACCCTTCCCTCCACCAAATGGGATGTCAATAACCGCGCACTTCCAGGTCATCCATGCAGCCAGCGCAACGACCTCATCCTCTGTGACACCGGGATGAAACCTTATTCCTCCCTTGAATGGGCCTCTGAAGTCGTTGTACTGACAACGGTAACCTGTGAAAACTTTTATCTTCCCATTGTCCATTTTTACAGGAATGGACACCCTCACAACTCTCTTTGGTTGTTTCAAAATTTCAAGCAGGTCCTCGTCGAGCTGCATGATTTTTGCAGCCCTTTCTAACTGCTTCAAATACATTTCCTTTGGTGAAATAGTACTCATGTTTTCCCTCCATTTAAAAGTGCTAATAGTATAGTGGAAATTCCGTTGAACAGCTAACCTTTTTACTTTATCTTTTGAACCTTAATGGAGGTAGAAAATGGACAGAGTTTTATCCGGTAATAGACCCACAGGAAGGCTTCATATTGGTCATCTTTTCGGTGTTCTTTACAACTGGAGAGACCTGCAGGACAAATACGAGTGTTATTACGAAGTTGCAGACTGGCACGCACTCACCACCCAATGGCAGGACACATCAAAAATCAGGGACAATATCATTGACATGGTAATTGACTGGCTCTCCGCAGGAATTGACCCCAAAAAATCTGTCTTGTTTGTGCAATCACATGTGAGAGAGCATGCAGAATTACATCTTGTGCTCTCTATGCTTGTTTCACTTTCACGCCTTTTGAGAAATCCAACCTTTAAAGAATACGTCGCTGAGCTGAGAATTAAGAAACAAACACCCAAAAAGAGTGTCCTGAAAACCGCCATTAAAGATGCAGTTGACGTGTTTATCGAAAACGCAGTAAAAGAGCTTAAAAATGGCGAGCGCGGATTCGACCTCGACTTCATAGCCTATCTTCGCTCAGAACTTCAGAAAAGCTTCCTTGAATCCTTCAAAAAAGCCCTCCAGGAAGAGGAACAGGAAGAATTGCCGTACGGTTCCCTCGTTAACTATGGATTTCTTGGATATCCTGTGCTTCAGGCAGCGGATATATTGATTTACAAAGCAAAATATGTACCTGTCGGAGAAGATCAGCTTCCACATCTCGAGCTCACACGTGAGCTCGCAAGGAAATTCAATTCACTTTACGGAGAAGTTTTTCCTGTTCCAGAGCCTTTAATTGCCGAAATTCCCAAAGTTCCGGGAATTGATGGCAGAAAAATGTCCAAATCTTACGGAAATTCCATCGAGATTGCAGAGCCACCTGAAAGTATTCGCGAGAAGGTTTCCCGTATGTACACCGACCCGCTCAAGGTCAGAAAGGGAGACCCCGGGCATCCAGAGCAGTGCCCGGTATTTACCCTTCATAAGCTGTTCAACAAAGAAGAGGTGCCGGAAATCAAAACGGCCTGCGAGAAGGGACAGCTTGGATGTGTGGCCTGCAAACGTAATCTTGCTGAAAAAATGATAACGTACCTTGAGCCCTTCCGTGAAAAGAGGGCCATGTACGAGAAAGACAAAAGCCTGGTGGTGGACATTCTGAAAGAAGGGTCAAAGAAAGCAACTGAGGTAACGAGTAGAACCTTCGCAGATGTCCGCAGAGCCATGAAACTCTGGGAATAATGTTTACCGGGCTTGTAGAAACCACCGGAAAAATCCTCTCAATCCAGAGTGTTCCCGACGGTCGCAGGCTTTTAATTTCAACCGAAATTTCGAGGGAGCTCAAGAGGGGTGAATCCGTCTCTGTTGACGGTGTATGTCTTACTGTAGAAAAGGCAAATTCAAAAAGTTTCAAAGTGTACCTGTCCCGGGAAACACTCCGGGTATCAAAATTTGGAAAGTCATTGAAGGTGGGTCAGGTTGTCAATCTTGAGCGTGCCTTAAGGGTAGGGGATCGTCTCGGTGGCCATATAGTTCAGGGACATGTGGATACAGTTGCAAAATTGAAAGAGATTCGACGCTTCCGGGATTCGGTCATGTGGAGAATCGGTGAAATTCCACAAAAGCTCATGAAATACGTGGTAAAAAAGGGGTCAATTGCCGTGGATGGGGTTTCGTTAACAGTAAATGAGCTTGAGCCCGATGGTTTCACAGTCCAGCTCATACCTGAGACACTCAAGGTAACAAACTTTGATTTAAAAAAGGTCGGAGACCTATTGAATATCGAATTTGACATCATCGGAAAGTATGTAGAAAGGCTCCTGCAGTCACACACCAATCTTTAGCCTTTTGAGGAGAAGGCTGGTCTGAAATTGCCGGGAATCTTTTCCTCAACTTTTTCGCTTTTTGTGTTTGCGCGAGTGAATAAAGCACACCTGGTTTAATCTCTTCCCTACAAGCAAGGAGCGGGAGGGATACCTAACTAAATTTTCAAGGCTATCTTTATAGACACTTCCCTCTCCAGATTGCCTTGCAAGCGGGAGAGGGGGATTCACAAATTCTTTGATTGAAGTATTCAGTTGTAGCCCCTCACCTTGCCTCTCCCCACAGAGAATTTTTGCGGGGAGAGGAAGTTTTTGGATGTGAGACCAAATGATTGGGTTTACAATCTAAGTCCGAGGGCCAAGCTAATTGTTGTAGAAAACACACGGAACACAAGGAAGAACTTTCCTAACAAGCGGAGCTCGTGGTCCACCTCTGCAACAAAAAGGTTTTCCCACCCCCACAGGCAAAGCCTGTGGGGCAAAAAATCTTTGCCCTCCCCCGCGCTTCGCGCGGGGGAGGGTGAGGGAGGGGGCATTTAAACTTGTTTGAATTTTCAAACCATGGTTGTTAAAATAGGATTAGGTTCTTTGAAAAAACGGAGGTTAGACCTATGTATAAATTTAACTTACAGATCAAACACCTGCTGGAGCATGGTGTAAGATATGCTCCAAATGAGGAAATTGTTTATCGTGACCTCGTTCGCCATACCTACAAAGATTTCAACAGGAGAGTACATAAGCTCGCCTCAGCTCTGGTTAAGATGGGCGTTAAAAAGGGGACAAAAGTTGCTGTCCTCGAATGGGATTCCCACCGATACCTCGAGCTTTATTTTGCAGTCCCCATCGTAGGTGCCACGCTTCACAATGTTAACGTCCGACTTGCCCCTGCAGACATTCTTTACATCCTCAACCATGCTGAGGATGAATTCATGTTCGTTAATAAAGATTTTCTGCCTCTTGTGGAACAGGCAAAGGACAAACTTCCGCGAATAAAGAAATATATAGTCCTTACAGACGATGAAATGCCGGAGACACCCCTCACTGACATGGAATATGAGGAATTTCTTAAAACTGGTGATGAAAACTTCGAATTCCCTGAGCTGGAGGAAGACACTGTAGCCACCCTTGGATACACCACGGGGACAACCGGCAAGCCTAAGGGTGTGTATTTTACCCATAGGCAGCTGGTCCTCCACACCCTCGCTCTGGGACTCAACCAATCAGCCTTCATCTCAGATGCACCTTTCACAACACAGGATGTCTATATGCCACTCACACCCATGTTCCATGTACATGCGTGGGGTGTCCCATATCTCGCCACACTTCTTGGTGCCAAGCAGGTATATCCAGGCAGATATGAACCCCAGATGATTATGAAACTCGTTTTAGAGGAAAAGGTAACATTCACCCATTGCGTCCCCACCATTCTTCAGATGATCGTGAATGCAATTCCAGAGGGCGTAAAGTTACCGGGATGGAAGGTTGTTATAGGAGGTGCTAAACTACCCAAGGGGCTCGCATTACAGGCAGAGAAAAAAGGTATAATTGTTGTCGCAGGATATGGGCTTTCTGAAACGGCCCCTGTTCTGACTATTGCCAACTTTACAAAGGATGTGGCTAAATTTGATCCTGAGAAGAAGTTTGATTACAAGATAAAAACAGGCATACCTGTGCCTCTCGTGCAACTCCGTGTGGTTCACGAAGATATGACAGATGTCAAACCCGATGGCAAGGATATGGGAGAAATTGTCGTTAGAACTCCGTGGCTTACCCCTGAATATCTCAAAGACCCGGAGAAGACCGAGGAACTCTGGAGAGGCGGATGGATGCACACCAAAGATGTTGCCGTTATAGATGAATACGGTTACGTGACCATCAAAGACAGGTTAAAGGACGTCATTAAGAGTGGTGGTGAATGGATATCCTCGCTCACACTTGAAAATCTTTTGAGTCTTCATGAAGCTGTGGAAGAGGCAGCCGTGATTGGTATTCCAGATGAAAGATGGGATGAGCGTCCGCTTGCCCTTGTTGTATTAAAACCCGAATATAAAGGGAAGGTCACCGAAGATGACCTCAAGAAACATTTGATGAAATTT
Organism: Caldifarciminota bacterium; assembly: GCA_026991055.1. Taxonomy (GTDB): domain Bacteria; phylum Hydrothermota; class Hydrothermia; order B15-G9; family WFZT01; genus WFZT01. Next base: position 4,932 of record JALXCE010000156.1, read on the forward strand.
GTGGAAGATGGTACAATTACCAAGTGGGCAGTGCCGGATAGCATATATTTTCTCGATTCACTGCCCAAAACAAGTGTGGGGAAGATAGACAAAAAGGTTCTTAAGGAGAGATTTAGCGGATGAGACTTTACAGGCAGAGTTCAGGTCATAGATGGCTAAGAGGAACGGTTGGGTTTATCATCCTTGTTCTGGGTGTGAATATCTTAAAACAGCCCTGGCACACGGGATTAACGGTTGTAGGATTGTTTCTTCTCGGTACAGCCCTGTGGGGAAGATGTTTAATTAAAATGCCCGGGACGTCGTGAATTTTCTGTGAGGGGCCACTCGCGAAGCGAGTGGCCCCTCATCTTAAAAAGTATCTGATTCAAAAAGTTTCAAGTAAATACTCCTAAACTCCATCCTTGCAGGAGTATAACGCATCCGAATAAGCATCCAGGGCTTATCAATGCTGTTACACCATTTACTCATATTGCTTGAATGTTATCTAACGCATACCGCAAGGGATTTATTGACCTATCCTTCCTCAGCGAAAGATAGGCTTTAGAGATGGCTATTGGGAAATTTTTGAAATTTCTCACTGGCGAAAATTTGCTTGCCAGACTTAGAAAGAAACTTCCTCTCCCCGCATAATTTTTTTGCGGGGAGAGGATTGAGGTGAGGGGCCACATCTTAAATTCAATCAAAATCCTTTTCCCACGAAGTGAGAGAGGGCCTACAACTTGAATTTTTTCGAGCGGAATGCCCCCTCCCTTGCCCTCCCCCACAAGCTGAGCTTGTGGGGGAGGGATTTTTTTGAATTTGCAGTTGATGTCAAACTCTCACACTCACCGAGATTTATGCTTAAAACGTCAAATTTTCTAATATTTTAAGCCACTTTTCTTTCTCCATTCTCCCCTACCTCCTTCCCAAAAGGAAGGATGGGAGTTTTCATAATTCGAGATTTTACGAACTTGCATCTCCGTGAGTATGCATGCTCAAATCGAGAAAATTTATGGTATTTAGCATTGATAAGCTCTCCTTAAATTGACAGATATTTGTCAGCATATTAAAATACATGGCATGGTTGACGACTACGGTTATATAAATGCGCGTATTAGAGGAATGAAATCCAGATTACTGGACGAGAGGGTTTACAACGAGCTATTAAACCAGCCCGACCTCGACTCTATGATATCTGTTCTAAAAAACACTCAGTACGGAGCTGTGCTCGCCAGAATGCCCAAAAGCGAAAATTTGATGGATGCCTTTATCCAGGCCCTGAGAGAAGACCTTGAGAATACCTTCAAAAAAATTCTCAAAATCTCATCGGGTAATCCTAAAAAGCTCTTCCAGATTCTCCTCATGCGGTACGACATCGAAAACCTCTTGATACTTATCCGCGGAAAGATTCAAAACATACCGGAAAGAGACATTAGAAACTCTCTGGTGCCTGCATTCATCTTTGATAGAGCCCGACTGAACGAGCTCGTTACAGCAAAAGATGCAGCAGAAATAATTGATACCATTGCAACCTGGAGTATTGAGTTGCCACTCTCCATCACTCGTGACCTCGTGCGTGCGGTGAGAGAAAAGAACCTGCACCTTGCCGAGTATCTGATCGAAGAATCATTTTATTCATGGGCACTTTCACAGCTTAATGAAAATGACGAAAATGACAGGATCGTGGCAGGTGTCCTAAGAAGATTGATAGACATCCGCAATATCATAGCCACCCTGATAATGCTCAAAGATGGAATAAAACCGCTTGGTCGAATTCATTATCTAAGCAATGGAACACTTTCAAAGAGTGTGCTAAAAAGCTTAGAAAATGCAAGCACTCTCGAAGAGGGCTATTCTGTGATCGCCAATACCCCTTATGGCAAAATTTTGAGAGAGGGCCGGAAGATCGACTCCATTACAGACTTTGAAAGACACCTCGAAAAGCTCGAGGTGGAAAGTGTGATCAATTTAAAGAGAGGAGACCCTCTTGGAATTGGCATAGGTGCATCATACATTTTCTCAAAGGAATCTGAAGTAACAAACCTCAGAATAATAGCCTATGGAATTAGTTTTGGGCTCTCCAAGCCTGAAATCAGGGACAAGATAGTCATTTATCAATGAACCTGAAGCCGGGGAAACTTCCGCAGGACTTACTGGAAAAACTGCTCAAAAAATTACACCTAAGCGATTCAGTGGTTCTGGGACCGGGAGTGGGGATTGATAGTGCTGTAATTGATTTAGGTGAAAAATACCTCGTTGTTTCAAGCGACCCCATAACATTTGTCACATCAGACGTCGGTTTTTACACAATTGCCGTGAATATAAACGATGTCGCCGTTACCGGTGCCGTCCCTGAGTTTATGACCGTTACAATTCTCTTACCTGAGGGCAAAACTGATGATAATTTAGTTGAGAAAATCTTCGATGACATTGCAAGGAATGCAGAGGAATTCAAAATATCAATCGTCGGTGGCCACACAGAGGTCACATCTGGAGTTGACCGTGTGATTACATCATCCGCCATTTTCGGATTTGTTGAAAAAGACAGGCTTGTCCGTCAGGATGGTGCAGAGCCCGGTGACATTCTCATTATGACGAAGCTTGCCGGCATCGAGGGCACCTCAATAATCGCAAGAGAGATAGACCTCTCCCGGTATTTCGAGCCCCACGAGATTGAAGAGATGAAGAATTTTTACAGGAACCCGGGCATTGTTGTTTTAGACGATGTAAAATGCATTATGGAAGTCGCAAAGCCCACTGCCATGCATGACCCAACAGAAGGAGGCATAGCACAGGCAATTCATGAGCTTGCAAAGGCATCCAGGGTAGGAATGGAAATCTACGGTGATGAAATCCAGTTTCACCTTTACACATTAAAGCTCTCACAGATTCTTGATTTCAATCCTTTGGGTTTAATCTCATCCGGTGCACTGCTTGCCACGTTGAAGCCCGAGGATACAGAAAAAGTTTTAAATCACTGTAAAAAATTTCAGCCCCGAATTATTGGGGAAGTTAAACCGCGGGATTTTGGGGTCAAAATCAGGTACGGTAAAGAACTTCAGGACCTTCCAGAATTTCCTCAGGATGAAATTACCCGCATACTCTAAATCCATAGGTCTTTATATCCATATCCCTTTTTGCCGCTCAAAATGCATATACTGCGCCTTTTATTCAATTACAGACACGAGCCCTATAGAAGATTTCATCAAGGCTTTAAAAAGGGAGGCCGACTTATACCGGGAGCAATTTCGGGGTAGAAAATTTAGCACCATTTATATTGGCGGGGGAACACCTTCTATTCTCGAGCTTGACCAGATTTCGGAAATTCTCGAGATAATCTTTGAAAGCTTTGAATTTGAGGATTCACATGAGATAACAATAGAGGCAAACCCAGAGTCCGTGGACTTAGAAAAAGCAGTTGTGTGGAGGAAACTTGGTATCAACAGGGTAAGCCTCGGTGTTCAGTCTGCAAATGATGAGGAGCTCAAATTCCTCGGCAGGATTCACGACACAAAGACAGCGTCACGTGCAATCGAAATCCTCAAAAAGGCAGGATTTACCAATATCAGTGTGGACCTGATCTTCGGAATTCCGGGGCAGTCAGTTGAAAGCTTTAAAAAATCCATTGAATGGGTTGCAGAACGTGGGGTTACTCACATTTCTACATATTCACTGACAGTGGAAAAGGGCACGAAACTTTTTGAGCTTTCAAAAAGGATTCGCATGCCCGATGAGGAAACGATAGTGAAATTTTATAGAATCCGGGATGAAACCCTTGAAAGGCTGGGATTTAGAAGATATGAGATATCAAACTTTGCCCGACCGGGTTTTGAATCTGCCCACAACCGAATTTACTGGTTTCACGGTGAATACCTGGGTCTTGGCCCATCTGCCGCTTCGTTTCTATACAAACCTCAGCCTATCCGGTGGCAGAATAGGAGTAATTTACGGGCTTATATAAAAAGTCTTCAGGAAGGTAAGTATCCTCCTCTCGAGAAGGATGTTGTTTCCCGTGATAAGCTTTTACTTGAAAGGATTTTTCTTTATATCCGAACAGACAGGGGGCTTCCAGGTGAGTTTAAGAAAATCGTGGTTGAGCGTGCCCCGGAGCTTTCCAGATTTTTCGAGGATTCTTCAGGGAGACTAAATTTTGAGGGAATGCTGATTGCAGATACCCTTGCGTTACAGATTTACGAAGCCATCGAGCCCCTTATCAACGAAATAGAATTGGATTAACCACAAGTTTGAGCTCGCCTCAATGCAAAATCTATGTCCCTCAAAAAAATCTAATAATCTCGAGGTTTTTTCGAAAAATCTCTGTTTTTCAGCCTGACCAATCCTCTAATTTTTCAGGCTATTGGAGTTAGATTCTTTCTCGAATTGCCCGCGAATTTAAATCCCCATTAAAAAATCCCGCATCCGAGGACCACCCCCTCCCGACTTCTATTTGGATTGCCCTGGGGATTTGTCCCCTTACCTCCGAGAGGTAGCTAAGTCAAATAATAATACGTTTGCACCCAAATTTCAAATATTCCGGAGCTTGTTCAAAAAATCCTCAATTTAAGTCGATAAATTTCCCCCTCCTTCCACGGGAAGGAGGGGTCAGGGGAGAATGGAGTAAGATTTACAATCTTTAGAATGTCCAATGGAGCGATATTCCAACATTGATATCACTAAATTTTTCCATTCCACCCCAACCCTCCCTTCTATAGGAAGGGAGGGAGTTCACTACTTATCATGCCTGAAGAAACTTGTTTAACCTCACTTTTCTGGTCAATTTATTCACAGCTACAAAATTACCAGGGAAACATTTTCGAACAAGCACAATATCCCAACTGAACAACTTTGATTGTACTTCCTAATCTGGGATGGGGGAAAGGTTATCGTTAAGAATCCACTCAATAAAAATTGACGTTGGTTGTTAAATCGGGGCGGCGCAAGCGAAGCTTGCGCCGCCCCTCACCACAAAAACTACCCTGCCTCTACGCCACTGTCCACAAGTTCCTTGGAATATGCACGGAAGTTATAAACTTTGAGCTTCTTCATGCCCGAAATTTCCTTGAACATATCCTCATGCTCGACAATCTCAAACCTCTTCTTTTGATGACTTATGGCATCCGATAGAATTGAAAGGAAAAGGGCATTTAAAGGCTTCGCTTCTTCCGCTTCCGGGTCGTATCCTGAAAGATAGAGGTAATATGTGTCATCGTAATCAAAAACAGCGCCTGCTGCTATTCTCCACCCATCTGCCCTTACGATGAATAATTTAATCCATCCTTCACGGGCAAAGAGCATGAATACTTCTCTAAGAAAAGCCTCTTTCCCGGGTGTAACCAGTCTTTTATCGTGCACCATTCTGATGAGTCTCCACAGGCTACCAAAATGCTCATCCACATCACCTATGCTATCAAAAATTTCTATATTGAAGTCGCCACGTTCCATCTTTTTGTAAACCGACTGAAGTTTCTTCCAGCTCTTTCCTCTTCCCCTGTAGAGAACCTCCTCCACGGTTTCTGGCAAATCGAGATAAAGCGTTTCACTCCTCAGAGATTTCTGAGGCTCCATGTTGAAACTATCCACAACCTGCTCAAGCGTCCAGATCGACGGGGAAGACTCCTTGAGACCTTTCAGACTTATGTAGAAGTTCTGCTCTTCGGCTTTAATGAGCCTTAGCGCCGAAATTAACGCCTGCTTCCTGATCTTCTGTGACACAATCAGGTCAACATAAGGGGTGAGAGATGCGTGTGGGGTAAATCCAAGCGATTTTCCTTCATCCGTGTTTCTCAAAATAAATGGAAATATTCCAACCACATTTCCAAAGTCATCTTTAACAAGTGCTACCGTAAGCTTCTCGTCTGTCACAAAATACTCGAATGACATCCCCATCCAGTGAGGAGTTAGAAATGGATGTCTATCAGGTATTTCATCTAAGATTTTCATCCATTCATCTTTTAGTCCCCAGATCATTCCAGGGTCATGGATAAGCTCTACTCTCATAATTTCCCCCTTTCAAATGTTTGAAAGATCAACTTCTTTGTACTCCTTTAGTTTATCAAAAACTATCTTTTTATATTCCTCAAGTTTCTCTGGTGTTTTTGCTTCAAATCTCAAAACCAATACGGGCTGGGTATTTGATGCCCGCACCAGTGCAAAACCATCATCAAACTGAATTCTCGCACCGTCAATATCGATAACGTGGTAATGTTTTTTGAAGTATTCCACCAACTCTTTCACAATCTCAAATTTTCTATCATCGGGGCATCCAACCCTTATCTCAGGTGTTCCATAGTAAAATGGAATCTCAGCAATGAGCTCTGAAAGTGTCTTCGTCTCTTTTGAGACAATCTCGAGTAGCCTCAGAGTGCCGTAAATCGCATCGTCATAGCCAAAGTAACGATCGTTGAAGAAAATGTGCCCTGACATTTCACCGGCAAGAGGTGCATTTACCTCCCTTAACTTGGCCTTTAAAAGAGAGTGGCCGGTTTTCCACATAATGGGCTTTCCACCGTGCGTTTTTATAAATTCAACAAGTCCCTCGGTGCATTTTACATCAAATACAATGGGGGCTCCCGGATGTTCTTTTAGCACGTATTTTGCAAAGAGGCCAAGTAGCCTATCGCCAAAGATAATGTTTCCTTTCTCATCAATTGCTCCAATTCTGTCGGCATCTCCGTCAATTCCAATGCCCAGCTCGAGCTTTTCATCCACCACAAGTTTCATCAGATTCTGCATGTATTTAACCACGGTTGGGTCAGGAATATGATTTGGGAAATCTCCATCAGGCTCGAGATAGAGGCCATGATATTTGACTGGAAGCTCACCAAAAAGTTCCTTAAATACAGGGCCTGCAATTCCATTCCCTGTATCGAGGCCAATGTGGACTTCGCGTTCGATTTTTATGTCTTTCAAGAGGGTTTCCAGGTAATTGGACATGATGGGCTGGCTGATCCTTTTCCCCTTTTCGGCAGTTTTGTAGTAGGCTTCCTTCTCAATTATCTCGCGGAGCTTTTGAATGTCGTCTCCAAAGAAACTCTCCTTGCCAAAGTTTATTTTGAATCCGTTGTACTCCTTTGGATTGTGAGAAGCGGTGACCTCTATCCCTCCATCCACAGGCAGGGTAAAGGTCGAGAAGTACATAACCGGTGTGGGAACAGTGCCAAGGTCCAGAACCTCGATCCCCACCGATGTGAGCCCATCAATCAGGGCATCTTTAAGCTCAGGAGAGGATTTTCTAACATCATTTCCCACCGAAAGTCTTTTGCCTCCTGCGTTGCGGATAATTGTGCCATAACCCTTTCCAAGATGGTATGCAAAATCAGGTGTGATGTCTCTTCCAACAATGCCTCTTATGTCGTACATTCTGAAAATTTCGCGATTGACCTTCATTCTTTTCCTCCTTTCAGGTGTAGTTCTGAGAGTTTTTTACCAAAGTAATACCCGATCATGGCTCCCAAAACAGTGTCTGAGAGCCAGTGCCTGTTTTTATAAACCCTCGCAAGTGCCGTGGAAGCCGCGAGGGTGTAACTTCCGTATCTCACAATTTTATTCTCACCATAGTAGTTTGAAAGGACCGTGAGCCATGCAAAGGCAATGGTCGTGTGACCCGAAGGCAGGGACTGATAGTAATCATGGAGATTTAACGGAGAAAATGAGTACGGATCGTCTGTGAAATTTGGTCTTGCCCTGCCTATTAAAATTTTCAAAACCATTGTGGTGGTTCCAGCAAAGAACATGCTCTCGAAGGCAGTGGCACTGAAATCCTGAAGTTTGTCGTTGTCGGTTAAGCTCGCGACTGCATAGGTAGTAATGATTCCAGCAATGGCAAATTTTCCACCAAATTCGTTGGTCACAGAGAAATAATCCTTATAGAATCTGCCGTCTAAAGATTGGATAGAGGTGGAAATCTGCCTGTCAAATGAAAATGAAAGGACAAAGGGGATAGTTCCTGTAAGAAGAACCCTTTTTGAGAGCCCGGCATCGTAGATGTTTTTAAAGTCTGTTTTAAGTGATGGGTGAGAAATCAGAAAGGAAAGTATCAGTATGATTTTCATACTGATTAGATTATACCCTTGCACGAATAGGATTACAACCTCGGGCTGTGGTGTGCTCGAAAAATATGGAAATTGCCGAATTTATTGAATTTTCTAATCTTTGGATAATTTTGCAAAGGCCTTGATTAAGAGCTTAAACAAGCATAGTGTGTGACCTTTAACAATCATTTTCTCCGCTCATGTCGAACATAAGATAACATTGCCCTCTCCCACAAGCTAAACTTGTGGGAGAGGGCTTTCTACTCGAAGACATGGAAAATTCAAGATGTAGCCATAGCTCTACCTGATTTAGAATGTATTTAATGTGACCCCTCACCTAACCTCTCCCTGCAAGAAATTTATGCGGGGAGAGGAAGTTTTTGGTTATGGGACAAATGATTGAATCTACAAGCTGAGTTCTCAGACCAGGCGAATTACCACATATTCATCTCTGCAAGCACAAATTATTTGTCCAGAACACCAAAAAGTACTTCTCTCTTAATCAAATCTTGTGCCCAAAAAGACAACAACGCACCACACGATCCACGCGTGGGAAGGAGGTGTTTGGGGGTAATGTGATCAGGAATCTGAGCTTCATGGGCATTGTAGAAAGCTCCTGTACATTCACTTTTAAAAATTTTTCTGGAGGCATCCAAAGACACTCCATTCTTCAAAGATTATTTGTCTTAGGACAGTTGCATTCATCTTTCTCTCTCCAGGCTTTGCCTGTCAATGGGAAATGGCCACAACACTCCCCTCCCCCCACAGGCTTTGCCTGTGGGGGAGGGTGCAGGGTGGGGGCATTCCATCTATAAATTCCTTGCAGTGGAATTTTATCACAGTTGATGTTATATTATTCCGCTTATGAAAAGGTACTTTCTTAAACATCACGGAGTCTGGGTAATATCGAACGTCTCGTTTCTTCTGGGGTTTCTCTACTCCAGAACATTCCACTGGACTGATCTCCTTACGTGGTTTGGTTTTATGATTATCCTTAATTCCAAACAGTCACTTTTCATTAAAAAGTATGTTCCTTTTGCAGCTCAGTCTGTTGTGGGATGGGGACTTCTTGTCTTTTCGCTTAAAAATTCAGAAGTGCTCCTCGTAACCATTGCAATCGCCATCCCCTATGTCCTTTATTTCCTTATCTGGGGAGACCGTTTTATCTACAGCGTGATTACAGGATTTGCCTTCCTCGTTCTGCCTGTCTATATCATAAGCGGCTCATTTCTCTATTATCTCATCATCCTGTTCTACTTTCTCAATGCGGTCTTCAAAATACGCTACATGGTCACCGGTGAGGAATATTTGAGAAAAATGGGACTTGCATTTTTTGGATTTGGCCTGCTTATCGTGCTCACCCTTGGACTCTCGCCTTTACCATTATTGCCACTCATTGACAATATTTACTTTTATTTCAGACCCTACCGGGTTAAGCTCTATACCGCGGGGTGGACAGAAACCCTGAAAAGCCTCACCTTTGTAGCACTCCTCTTTCTTATATGGAAACCCTGAGAGTCAATTTCCTTGAGAAACTATACTTTGGTGAAAAGAAATTTGCCATCGTCTTCCCAAACAATTTCGAGCTTGGTTCGGCCAATCTTGCCCCTCACATCCTTTTTAGACAATTAAACGAGCACGGACTTGCTGACCTCTTTTTTCTCGACAGTGATGGAGGAATCCGAACCGGACTACCCTTAAACGATTTTGATGTCATACTTTTTACACTTCCCTACGAGATAGATTTCATCAATGTGATCAAAATCCTCGAGAAATACAACATTCCTGCCCTGCGCGAGAAACGAAAAGAAATACATCCGATTGTAGTGGCTGGAGGTGTAACGGTTACATCAAATCCGTTTCCCATTTTTCCTTTCATAGATATCTTCCTGCTCGGTGAATCCGAGGCAATTTTAGAAAAATTCCTGAGCGAGCTTAAAGGTGACAAAAAAGAAGTTCTGGAGAGAGCTAAAACTTTTGATTTTGCGGTAATACCAGAACTAAAGAGCACTGGCAAACGTGCATTCCAGATGAAACTTGATGAATTTTTGAGCTATTCTGCATTTATTGACAAAAGCAGCATATTTGGAGAAACCTTTCTTGCGGAGATAGTTAGAGGATGTCCCTGGAAATGCAGATTTTGCCTGCTCTCCTATATAACCCTGCCACCGCGTTCCGTACCCATTGACAGGATTTTTGAGGTATTTTCAAAATATCTGAAAGACGGTATGCCGGTGGGACTTGTGGGCTCGGCACTCGGGGACCACCCCGAATTTCCCAAAATCCTCAAATTTTTACAGAACAAAGCATCCAGTGTTTCTGTGTCGTCCCTGAGGATCGAAACAATTTCCAGGGAAGTGCTTGAGCTCCTCAGGGTAAACGGAATGAAAACCCTTACAGTGGCCCCTGAAGCGGGAACCGAGAGGTTAAGATGGGTAATAAACAAGCCCATCAGGGATTTCCACATCGAGAGGATGAGTGCTTTTGCAAGAGAAGTTGGAATCCTGAAGATAAAGGCCTACTTTATGGCTGGACTCCCCACTGAAACCGAAGAAGACATCAGGGGAATAGGAGAAACGGTAAAATTAATAAGGGACAACTTCAAAGGCCCGGTCTCTGTTACTGTCTCACCCTTTGTTCCCAAGCCCCACACTCCTTTCGAAAAAGAGCCCATGTGGCAGGAAAATGTTTTAAAAAGGAGACTCAGAAAGCTAAAAATTGATCCACGGGTTAAAGTTAGCATCGGGAGTCCGAGACTTGCAACCATCCAGGCAATTTTATCGAGAGGAGACGAGGAGATTGGGAAGGCCCTGTATTTCTCCTTTAAAAATGGAATAGGCCTTCTCTCTGCCATGAAAAAATTGGGCCTCGCCCCTGAAAAATACTTATTCGATAAGAGTTACCTCGAAAATGCTCCTTATCACAAAATCCAGACAGGGGTAACGGACTGGTTTCTAAATTTCGAGCATGAGCGGGCATTGAAGGGGAAAATCCTTGGGCCGTGCAAAACTGATACATGCACCCTCTGCGGTGTGTGTAAACCGGAAAGCTCCTGAATAGCAATAGAAAAAGCTGATAGGAAGTTTACATTGGCACAACTCTAATGGCCTTGGGAGATGTGGGGCAGACCTTTACGCACATGCCGCATCCGACACAGTTTTCCTCAATTACAACAGGCCGTCCCTCGACATCCAATTTAATAGCGGACTTTGGACACTCGTTGAAACAATCGATGCAAAACACGTCTTTGTATGCATAGCATCTTGACTCAGAAATCACTGCCTTCCCCATTATGAGGTGCTTTTCTGTGAGCGCACCCTCTTTGCACGCCTTTATGCACGGAAAGTCGTCGCAGTAATAACAGGGAGTAACTGTTGGAATAATAACAGGTGTCCCCGACCTGATCCCTTTACCTTCACCAAGCATCACAATGGCATCATAAGGACATGCGTCTTTACAGTCCCCGCATTTGGTGCACAGTTTGAGGAACATACTTTCCTCAATGGCCCCCGGTGGCCTAAGGTACCTGCCGCTCTCCCCCATCTCCAGATTAAAACTCTCAAGGGAACCCTGAACCAGCTTACTCCCCTCTTTAATGAGAGAAAAAATTCCTTTGAGGAAAAATTCTCGTCTTGAAAGCTTTTCTTCGTCGCTCATTCTATCTTCCTTCCCAATATTTTTGAAAGTTTCTCCTTGAGCCGACCAATATGCGAACCTTCCCAGTATATTCTACCACATTTCGGACATTTTTCAAAGTGCTCCACAGTCTGATAGACGTAAAAAGGAACTTTTCCACGAACTTCTTCCTTACTCACGGCCACAAGTGGCTCATTACACACACTGCACCTTGAGAAGGGTTTTATCTCACGCCACAGGTTAAACTTTTCCACCACTTCTTTGAGCTGGACCTCTGATTTTTCAGATGAGAGAAAGTAAATCCACACCCTGTGACCCTTCAGTTTTTTTAAAATATCAGAATTTCGTGTCAGAATTATTCTTCCCTCATTTTCTGCGATTTTTACGATCTCATCGGCATCCCCACTGGAAACATAGACCACATCTATTCCAAGAAACCTCAGCCACCTCGAGAGTTTACCCACCATGGAATCGGCCACAAATTTCATATTAGTTATTTTAAAGCGATCAGAAGCTCACGCAATATCAGAGCCGCCGTAACTGCTGGATATGTCCCCTGAAATGCAAGTGGATTGAATTCGACCATGTCAAAACCTACAAGTTTGCCCTTCAAAAGCAGAATTGAATCCAATAACTCCTTAAAGCTAATTCCGCCAGGCTCAGGATTACTGACTGCGGGAAAAACCGATGGGTCGAGCACATCTAAATCAAGAGTAAGATAAACCCTTTCCGGATTAAGCTCGTCAATAAATTTTTTAAAAGGCTCAAATACCTTAAATGGAGCTGAATATTGAGGAATTATCTCTTCACCTTTTGCATAGGATCTGTGGCCAACTGATATAACTCTACTCTCCCCTACGATCTCGAGCACCCTTCTCATTACACTGGCATGTGTGAATTTATTGCCCCGGTAAGTGTGCCTTGTATCAAGATGAGCATCAAGATGAACAACCCAGAAATCCTCTATATTCTCTTTCAGTGCCTTAACCACAGGATAGGTAATATTGTGGTCTCCGCCAATTACGGCAATTTTTGCAGGGAGAATTTCCCTTACTTTTTCCTCGATAAATTTAAGAGCCTCTTCATGGTGAACTTCAGGTGGGATTAAATCACCCAAGTCGCGATAATCGGGAAGAAACGAATCTTGATAGATGCTGTAAACTTCCAGTGACTCAAGTGCCCAGCGTATTTTAGAAGGAGCTTCGGTGGTGCCTTTGAGGAAATTTTCACCACCCTCGTATGGAATACCCACTAATCTAATCATAAAGCCGATTCTTCACAAAGTTTGGAAGGGCAAATGCTGATTTTAAAATGTCTTCATTCACATATTTGAGACCCGAAGGCAACTCCCTTACAGGTTTATCATGGTTTTCATTCATTGCCATCAGAAAGCTCCACGTCCCATCAGGATATCCGGGCATGGGAGCGAGATATGGCTTTACCACTTTAAATTTCTTCGCCAGTCCATCAAATAGAGATTTGATAATATCAAGCCGGGTAAATGGTGATTCACTCTGGAAAACCACAATTCCTTCGGGTCTGAGAACCCTGTGTAGGGACTCGATAAACTCATCTCCATAAAGCACAGTTGCAGGCCCTACAGGGTCTGATGAATCAACAAATATCAGGTCAAAAACGGATGCATCAGATTCCTTAACAAATTTTACCCCGTCCTCGAAAAAGATTTTTACTCGAGGATCATCAAACCCTGAGGAAAGTTCTGGTAAATATTTTCTGGCAGCCTCCACAACTTCTCTGTCAATCTCAGACTGAATTATTTCTCCTACCTCTTGATACTTAATAAGCTCCCTAACTGTACCACCGTCACCACCACCGATAACAAGTACTTGCTTGGGTGATGGATGTAGAATCATTGCAGGATGCACAAGCATTTCGTGATAGACAAACTCGTCAAGCTCTGTGGTCATGACAAGGCCATCAAGTAGCAGTACTTTACCAAAAACCGGTGATTCGACTATGTCAATTTGCTGGAATGGAGTCTTTTTCTGGAACAGTATCCTCTCTATTCGAAAGAAAATACCATTATGCTCTGTGTGATACTCTTTAAACCAGAATTCGTGGCTCACCAGAGTGCAACTCCAGCAAAAACAGTGGTGGGTCCTTTTACTATAGTTGACACAACCTTTGACTTAATTTCAACCAGTTTCGCGCCTCTCAACTCGATCGCCTCGCGTGCCATATTTTCAACCTTCGTTTTCGCTTCCTCTTCTGGCAGGTCTCCTGAGTATTCCATGATCACACCTACTCCCCTATCTGGTATTGCCACAGCAATCGCAGCTGTAATTCTCTTTCCCTCTTCAAACTCACTCACCGCACCATATGCAATGGGCAGAAGCGAACCTTCCGGCAAATCCACTTTTTCAACTTCCTCAAATCCCTCTGGCAAAATGCTTGAAACCTTAATCAAGTTGTAATTTCCGACTCCAGCGTCGAGAAGAGCCGCGTCAAAAGAGTTTAGAAGCGTATTTGCTCTTCCCTTTCCAGCACAGATGAAGAATTTTCCTTCAGGCAGTCCATATATACGGGTTGTCATCGGTTAGAACTCTCCCTTCAGGCAATCTTTCGTCAAGGTAACGTGGAATGTTGAAAAGTCCCCGGTGATACTTGGGAAGATAAAATTTCAAGTTCCCCACCCCTCTGACCTTTGCTCTATTCTCAAGGTCATCAAGTCCTATGGTTTCAGGATCAGTAGATTTAGATGCTATGGTAAAGGCCCACAGCATCTGGAAGGATTCAATATAAACCGTATAGACCTTTACGAAATTAAATAGTTCCTTCAGGGTAACGTAAATACTCGCCGCAAGGTCATTGTATGTCTGAACTGCACTGCCGGATTGGACTACGAGTACACCATTTTCAGTGAGTATGTCGTGTACTTTTTTGTAAAACTCAAGAGTGAAGAGGAATTTAGAGGGACCTTCTTCTAAGGGCTCTGTCAGGTCTGAGATTACCACATCGAACTTTTCATCAGTCTCGAAAATATATTTTCGGGCATCATCTATCACGAGCTTCGAACGCGGGTCCTCGTAGGCCCCAGCAGACCATTCAGGTAAATACTTTTTTGAGGCATCGACAAGCTCACCGTCAATATCAACCATCACAGCTTTATCCACCGTACCGTGCTTCAACACTTCTCTCAATGTAGCTCCTTCACCTCCACCGATGATAAGCGCACTCTTAGGTTCAGGATGAACAAACATAGCTGGCTGAACGAGCGCTTCGTGATAAACGTACTCATCTATCTCGGCCGACTGAATTTTATTATCCAGAAAGAGCGTCTTACCATAAGCGTAAAGGTCCAGGATGTCTATTTTCTGGAACTTACTCTGACCAGAAAATAGAACATCCCTCACCCGATAACCGAAAAGAAGGTTATCAGTGAATATTTCTTTAAACCATAGGCCTTCTGGATTCATAAATCGCTCACCACTTCAGCCTTCTCCCTGTTATTGAAACTGTATGAGACATCCGGCAGAAGACCACGTTTGAGCTCCACCGTGCTTATTCTGTCTGGCTGAAACTCTTCTCTTAAAACCTCAATGGCACGTTCAAGGTCAATGTCATCCGAGCAGAAGAACAGATCAACAGCTGCGAACGCGTGCTCTGGCCAGGTGTGGATGGTGTAGTGGGATTCCTCGATCACTACAACGCCAGAAACTCCGTAGGGTTTGAACTGATGGAAGAAGTGGTCAACGACTTTTGCGTTGGATTCGTGGGCTGCCCTGAGAAGGGCTCTTTCAACATATTCCTTATTGGTGAGAGTGTTTGGGTTGCAATCAAAAAGTTCTACAATTACGTGGGTCCCCAGTGCTTTTCTCACTTCTCATACCTCCTTTTTATGTTTTTTAGCCTATTCACCAGTTATCCCAATACAATATTCCTACACGACCTACACACAGGTCTCCTTCACACATACTAACACCTCCTTGGTGAGGATTGAATTATATTTGTGGCACTTTTAACTGTCAAGCACACGAGCTGTTTTTCAGGCTTTTC
>JALXCE010000157.1 GCA_026991055.1 Caldifarciminota bacterium
ATTTTAACATATGATCCACGATTTTTCTTGCAGGAATTTTTGTCTCGATGACAAACTCGTTAAAAAATGGACCTTTAAACGGAAATTCTATTCCATCAACTGATTTGAGCAATTCGTGCAAATAGTGCGCCTTGTAAAAAGACTGTAACGCGACCTCCTTGATACCTTCCTTGCCCAGAAGTGAGAGGTATACAGCAGCTGCAGTTGCACAGAGCTGCTGATTTGAACAAATATTTGATGTCGCTCTCTCCCTCCGAATGTGCTGCTCTCGGGTTTGAAGTGTCATAACAAAACCGCGTTTTCCATCGACATCAACAGTCATTCCAGAGATTCGTCCTGGCATGCTCCTTACATACTCCAGCTTTGTAGCAAAAACACCAAGCAGAGGACCACCAAAGGAAATGGGAAGTCCCAGGGATTGCCCTTCACCTACAACAATGTCAGCACCATAAGCTCCAGGTGGTTCAAGTATACCGAGTGAGATGGGATAAACGGAGGCAATTAGAAGAGCGCCCTTTTCTTTTACAATCTTACTTATTTCAAATGGGTCCTCAAGCACACCGAAGAAATTCGGATGCTGAAAAATAAAGCCTGCAGTATTTTCATCAATTTTTTCTTTTAAATCATTGAGGTCAAGAGAACCATCCTTTTTTATTTTTACATACTCGACCGGGGTTCTCTGTCCGTGGGCGTATGTCTCAAGAACTTTCTTATAAAAAGGATTGATGTTTGATGCAGCAAGTATTTTATCTCGATCATGCTTAATTCTAAGAGCCATAAGGGCAGCTTCTGCAAGGGCTGAAGCGCCATCGTACATGGAGGCATTTGCCACTTCCATGCCAGTAAGCTCGGATATCATGCTCTGATACTCAAACATCGCCTGAAGAGTTCCCTGGGAAACCTCTGGCTGGTATGGTGTATACGAAGTGTAAAATTCACTTCTTAAGATAATCTGGTCAATCACCGCGGGAATAAAATGGTCGTAAATTCCACCACCGGCAAAGACCTTGAGATTAGATTTGTTTTGAGCTGCCAGAGTTTTTATTTCTTCTTCAACCTCTAACTCTGATATTGGCTCCGGAAGATTGAACTTCCCTTTAAAAAATGCCTCCTCGGGGATATCTTTGATTAATTCTTTAAAGGAGGAGACCCCGATTTTTTCGAGCATCTCCTCCCTGTCTTTTTCCGTGTTAGGAATGAAGTGACTCATCCCGCGTCCTCTTCCTCGATAAATTGCTTATATTCTTCCGCTGTCATAAGCTCATTTAACTGCTCTGGATTGGTAATTTTCATCTTGAATATCCATCCCTCACCGTAAGGATCCTGGTTGATAAGGTCTGGTGTATCTTCGAGTTTCTCGTTCTTTGCAATAATTTCTCCATCAACAGGTGCATAGTAATCTGCAACTGTTTTCACTGCCTCGATGGAACCAACCTTATCCCCTTTAACAATGCTGTACTGCAGAATAGGGGGTAATTCTATCATGATAATGTCCCCCAATTCTTCCTGGGCATAGTCTGTAATACCCACAGTTCCAATATTCCCGTCCTCGACCCTGATCCATTCATGGGTCTCTGTGTATCTCAGGTCTTCTGGTACTTGACTCATAACATTCCCTCCTTATTATTGTTGAACTTATTATATCTCCAATTCTTCCCCCATGTCAATGAAAAGCCCTTGCTTGTTTGAAAAAATTCAGGTCATTGGAATTTTAAAAGGAATTTTCCCCCACCTCTCTCCTCCCCCACGCACGAAGTGCGTGGGGGAGGCGTGGAGGGGG
>JALXCE010000158.1 GCA_026991055.1 Caldifarciminota bacterium
CGCCGTATCGGAGGTTGGTGGAGAGTGGGGAATTGGGTGAAGAAGAGGAGTCGAGATTAATGAAGAGGAAAGAGGGGATGAGATTTTACGAATTAACGATGAGGATAATAAGGCTTAAAAACGAGTTGGAGAGGGTATACAATAGGAAAAGATGGGAGGCGGGTGATGGGTCAAATAAAAAAGGAGGTATAAGTAATGATTAGAAAAGGACTTAGATATGCTTCAGGAAGATTTAATTTTGACGAAAGACGAAAGAGGATGGTTCGAAAATTCCCCCCTCCTCTCCTCCCCCCGCGCACTTTGTGCGTGGGGGGGAGATAACAAGGTGGGGGGTAAATTTTTCCTCAAAAATCAAAGAATTTGAGATTTTTTCGAATAGGCTCAAAAGAGGATGGCCTATTTAAAAATTCTATCCGTCATATACACTGCGTAACAGGTGCATCGAGTTTTTCTCTCTAACTTTTGAAAAAATGGGAATCGCAAAGAATCGGCCAGCAATTTCACACGAAGAGGGAGTATCAGCACGCTAAAATCAGTCTGTGGGATAAAAAAGCGGTCGCTCCCACTTGCGAAGCAAGTGGGAGCGACCGCAGAGCGAGGGCTTTCCGTTTTTGTTTAATCCTGAATTCCTATTAGTTCCTTTGCCTTTTTCTCTGATTCCTTTAGAATTTTTTCGTGCAGGCTGTTCCCGTGTGAATCCATAGTGACGACAAGTGGCAGGTCCTCGACCTCAATTACCCAGAATGCCTCTGGAGTTCCAAACTCTTCGAGTTTGAAGACATCCACAACCCTTTTAACCGATTTTGCAATGAGTGCGCCGGCACCACCTATTGCATGGAAATAGACTGCTCCACATCTCTGTAACGCCTCGAGCGTCTTTTCTCTCATTCCACCCTTGCCGATGATACCCCTGACGTTGTATTCGCAGATTACATCGGCCTCGTAGGGCTCTTCTCTTATTGAGGTAGTAGGGCCTGCAGATACAAAACTCCAGGAACCATCGGGATTTTTCTTCACAATGGGGCCACAGTGGTAGATAACAGATTCTTTAAGGTAAGGTCTGATAAAATCGGGTTTTTTCTCGACCATAAGTTTGTGGGCCTGATCTCTTGCAGTAACAATTATGCCGGAAAGTAAAACCTCATCTCCGACCTTTAATTTTCTGATTTCTTCTTCGCTGATGGGAACTTTTAGTTTAATCATAGTATGTGACCTCCCCATTTTTGATGATCATGGTTTTCCTTCTAAAGGCCCAGCAGTTGTAGCTGATAGCCACATAAAAAGTTGCAGGGTGCCTGTGCTGGTAGTCTACAAACACATCGAGCACGGTCGTCTTCCCTCCGAATCCCATAGGGCCGATGTTTAGTTGGTTGAGCTCATCTTTCAATCTCATTTCAAAGTCTGCAATGACCTTCTCCGGATGTCTTTCTCCCATTTTTCTGAAGAACTGTTCTTTTGAGAGCATGTAAGATGTAGTCCTGTCACCACCGATTCCAATCCCAAGTGTTCCTGGAGCACAGCCCAAACCCTGGGCCTTATAGACTGCGTCAATAATGACTTTTCTGACACCTTCAAGGTCTCTTCCAGCCTTCAATGGAGCGTAGGGGAGCTTGTACTGGGTACCAACGTTTTCGCTGCCACCGCCTTTGAGAAGCAATCTCACTCTGATTATGTCTTTGTCCCATCTTGAAATGTGGAAGAATGGGGCATTCTTTCCCACATTGTTGCCAGAGTTTTTCCCGGTAATGGGATCAACTGCATTGGGCCTCAAGTATTGCTTTTCTGTTGCAATAGCTGCCGCCTTTCGGATGATATCCTTGTAGTAACTTTCCTTTTCACCTTCGGGCATATCAAGGTAGAAAATCAATGAGCCTGTGTCCTGGCACATGGGAACACTATTCTCACGGGCGAGTTTTACATTTGTAAGAATTGTTCTCAAGACGGATTTTGCCGGTGTTCCCTCATCCTCCCTTTCGTAGGCCTCCTTGAGAGCCTGCTCAACATCGGGAGGAAGGTCCGTAGAAGCCCTTCGGAGTAGTTCCACAAATGCTTCTGTTAAATCCATTTTGACCTCCTTCTCAAAAATTGTATAGCTAAATTTTATTACTCTCACCCAAATCGGTCAAAGATAAGATGTTGCCCCCCACCTCATTCCTCCCCCCACAAGTATTTATGCGAGGGGAGGAGGTGCTTTTTTCATTCTCTCTGGAAAGCGAGGGCAGAACCTATCAAGCTAATTGTGGGGAAAAATGCGAGGCTGGATAATTTTAGCCAGAGCACCCCAGAATGTTCATAATTTGATTTCTTAGTGCATAACCGTAAATGTTTACCTTAACAAAAACTTCTTAATTCGGCTTGGTCTGTTTTGGGGTTTTACAAGACTTTTTGGTTTGGCTCCCATGGATACAATTCATAACCTACACCTTCACCCAGCATATGCTATGGCTATCTCAAACCAATTACAATTATCTTATCGATAGGCGGGGAAGGCCAATAAATTTTTGCTCTTCCACCTTCTCCTGCATTTTGTATGCTAATGAATGCCCCCTTTATGAATATTCTCTCAGTCTCTTCATCTTTGATTAAAGCAGCAATAGGAAACACTCCTACTTCTTTTGAGGAACCCTCCACAGTTATGTCAGTAGGGTTGTCTATCGCCACATCCAACAGCTCTTGGCCTTTGGGAATGTCCATAGTAAATCCCCCGTAGTATAATGCTCCTTGGCTATCTCTCTCCTTAATCACAACAATAAAATCGTATGTATCGCTTCCTGTTCTCTCAGCACTAAACTTATGCACCACCACAGCAGCAACATCATATGATTTTCCATCTGCTTCTACGGTTCTTTTGTAGACTTTTACAGCTTTTCCGAGAACATACTTAGTAATCACACACCAAGTACTGCTTTTACAAGCCTATTCTGAGCCTCCGCCCATTCCTCAAAGGTTGCAATATGCCCCTTCTTAACTCTCATTTGTAGTTCCACTATTCCGTTATCTCTATGAACCACACACTCTAAATTTGGATCTTGTTCAATAGCTTTTACTAAGGCAGCATATGCCTCCTTCCATATCTTGACTACATAGTCCTTATCGTAGATGTCTGAAAACGATTCATCTAGAGAAACCTTATCACTATGTTTATCATCACCCACACTTACTGTTATAAATCCTGGCATGGGTTCTAGTCCTATCGCTACATTTATACCAGCTGATTGGCCAAAAGGGAAGAAAAAGTCTCCTATCTCTAGCTTCTCACCTGATAGGGCTAGAAAAGTGCCTCCCTCTAATACTGAATTCTTATCTATCTCTTTTTGCCCTAGTATAGAAAACACCTCTCTTACACTCTCAGCAGTACTCTTAAATGTATTTTCCACTGCCTCTTCAGGCGTAATCTCATGAGTATTCTCAAAAATCTCTTTTATTTTATCCCATTCTACAGTTACTATCTTGTCATCTGTTTTGGTAGCTGAATAGGCAGGGAAGATAAGAAGGAATAAGATAAGAAATTTCAGTTTCATAATTCCACCTGTCTTGAAAAGAGTAAAAAGATTTTCCCTGCGAAGTGTCAAGAGGTTTTTAGTTTTTTAAGAGGTGTGCCCCTCCCCCACGCGAAGCGTGGGGGAGGGAGTGTCATTTGGAAATGTTGCCCCTCACCTTAATCCTCTCCCCGCACGAATTTATGCGGGGAGAGGAAGATTTTTGTTCGCGTCTGAGGCGCTAAAGAACTGGACAAAAAGCGGTCACCTGAGATTCTATTCAGACTTTTACATTTAAGAAATTTCAAAAGAGGTCCCTCATATAACCTTTCCTCGAAACTCAAGAAATTTCTGCATCCACAAATGTGGCCTGTAGGGGTAAAAATGCCTTCCCTCCCCCGCAGGCTCTGCCTGCGGGGGAGGGATTAAAGGGAGGGGTATTCCGCTTGAAATCAAAAATAATTCAAGATGTAAACCCTCACCCCAACCCTCTCCCGCTTTGTAGGAGAGGGAGGTTTATAGATTTTGACTTGAATGATTTTTCAGTTGTAGCCCCTCACCTTAATCCTCTCCCCGCAAGAATTTATGCGGGGGGAGGAGGATTTTGGGATGCAAGAGGCGAATTTTATGCCTGTTGAAGAATCACTCACTCCATCATCCATTTATCAGCACACATTAAATTCTCCGCGTCGCGTAGCAAACTGAGAGAATTCAAACGCACCCGAAATGACATGATTTTACCCTTCGGGGGATGACGGTTAAAATATGCGCATGAATTTTCTCCTGTTAATCACCCTTATTTCGTCCACCACATATTTTCAGGCCGAAAAGCTCTTTTATTACCCTCAAAGTGACAGGGTGGTATTGGTGGACTCCGCGGTTGTGAATAAAGGCACCACCACCCTGAAGGCAGATTCTATTGTCTATTACCTGAAAAAGAAGCTTCTCTTTGCCTTCAACAATGTAACTCTTGTCGTTGAGCAAGATACCCTTACAGGGGATTCACTCTTTTATAATCTGAACACAAAGCAGGGGGTATCCTACAACGGCAGAACTCACGTTGAGAAGGGTTATCTCACAGGTGAAAAGATGTACAAGGTCACTGACAGTATTCTCAATATCGAGAATGGGAAATTTACCTCCTGCGACCTTGAGCCACCCCATTATTTTTTCTATTCGAAAGAAATGAAGGTGATTCGGGGGGATATGGCAATTGTTCGGCCACTCGTACTCTACATCCACGAAATCCCTGTAATTTACATACCCTTCTGGTTCTTCCCCGTGAAAAAGGGGAGAAAATCGGGCTTCCTTACCCCGCATTTTGGATACAACTCTTACCTTGGAAAATACTTCAGAAACATCTCATACTACTGGGTCTTAAGCAACTATGCCGATGTAACCTTCACACTCAATCTGACTGAGCGGAGAGGAGTACAGGCAGGAGTTGATCTTGTTTATAAAAAATACAAAAGGTTCGATGGGAACCTGAATCTGACAGTTGCACAGGAATTTCTGCCCATGAAAAGACGCTGGAGTTTGAGAGGGTATCACCTTCACAATTTGCCCCACAAATTTCGTGCAAGGGCCCAGCTAAACTTTGTTTCCGATAAAACTTATATTGAGGAGTATTCTGAGACTCCGACTGAATGGCTGAAAAGGGAGATGATTTCATACCTGAGTATCTCAAGGTCGTGGAAATTTGCAAGCATGAACCTGCTTCTGCAGGACACGCGGAATCTTGACACCCATTCAATCAGTACGGTATTGCCAGACTTTCGTTTCAACATCTTTAACGTATCTTTTGGCAATTTCTCGTCTTACGGCAATTTGAGATACCTGAGATCGACTTCAGGAACCACGGACAGTCTTGCCACCCGAAGCGTATCAAATTCTGATGTCACCATGAGTTATCCCTTCCACCTTTTTCGATACATCAACGTTAATCCAACACTGTCATTTAAGGCAACACTTTTTGACAGAGATATTTATGGAAACCCCAACTATTTCAGGTGGATTTATAGTGCAAGTATGGGTATCGGGACGGTGATTTATGGTTACTCAAAGTTTGGGATTGGGCCTTTCAAAAGGTTTAGACATACATTCAGACCTTCTGTTACGTTTTCTTATACCCCGAGGAAGGACCAATCCAGACTGCTCCCATTTGGGGGATATAGTGTTGTTAATCCCACAAAGGCCGGCCGTATTTCCATTGGAAATGACTTTGATGCCAAACTCAAGTCAGATAAAGTCATCAACCTTGCCTCGATTAACGGCGGCGTCTCGTACAACCTTCTCAAAACTTCCAAAAAATTCAGTGATGTATCAATCTCCATGTCGGTGCTGCCCACTTTACCGGTGAAAATTTCTGCTTCATTCACCTATGACCCTTATGAAAGGATGGTGAAGAGCAGGAGTTACAGGCTTTCGATGAACAGGTCATTCCAGCTATTCTGGGAAGGTGATACCACCGATTTGAGAAAATACTCTGTAAGGCTCGAATATCAGTACTCGAGAGTGACAGGATTTCAACCATCGAGCCGGATGAGTATGGTACTAACCGGAAAGCTTACGCGGAACTGGAGTGGCTCGTATTCTTTGAATCTTGACCCTTCAAAGTTTAAAATTTACGAGCAATCTCTTCAATTGCAGAGGGATTTGCACTGCTGGGCTATGAGCTTCAGGTGGTGGTTGCGTGCAGACGGCGTCTGGAACTACGATTTTAAAATATGGATAAAAAATCTGCCGGACGTTAAGTTTAAGAAAAGTTTCTTTGACCTGTTTTTGCCCCATTAGCCCGGCAAATCTAACAAGAGGTGG
>JALXCE010000159.1 GCA_026991055.1 Caldifarciminota bacterium
GCCACGGAGATTTTTGGATTTTTCGGCAATTTTTACTATCGACACGCGGCAGAAATTGCCCGTCAAAGATACAAAATCTACGCATACATGGAGGCTGGCGCTGACCCCCAAAATCCGGATGGAGATTACTGGGAGGCTATTGAGAGACGTCGAACCCGGGATGAGTACATTCAGTACCTATGGAGACAGGCACGGAGCAGGTATCCGCAGGACCCGGAGAAGCAGCAGGAGTACGTTAACAGGCACATGGTGAATGGAAACTGGAGTTTCCCCACGCTTGAGCTGTGGTTCAGGTACCGCAAGATGAGGAGAACAGAGCGTTCCAATCTTGAGAATGCAGGAGTAATGGTGGGAGTCATCATTGCCAATCATATCTTTTCTGCCATTGACGCCTTCGTGTCCACGAAACTCTCTTCCCACGGAATTGGTATGAATTCACGGGTGAGCCCTTACGGCGCGTCCGTTGAATTAACCTACAGGTTTTAGCATGTTTAACTTTCAAAATTACTGGAAAGCTCGCCAGAAAATTGTCAACGAGGCACTTGATGAATATCTCCCCTCTGATTCGTCCGGCCCGCGAGTTCTTATTGATGCCATGCGATATACATTGTTTGCAGGGGGAAAGAGACTTCGCCCACTCCTTGCAATCATCGGCTACGAGCTTTCCGGTGGAAAGAATCTCAGGGACGAGCTCCTGCCCATAGCGTGTGGAATCGAGATGATTCATACATTCTCACTGATTCACGATGACCTTCCGGCTATGGACAATGATGATTTCAGAAGGGGGAAACCCACAAATCATAAGGTATTCGGCGAGGCAATTGCCATTCTGGCAGGTGATGCTCTTTTTGGTCACGCATTTTACACCATGGTGCGCTCCACCATTCCTCCAGATAGGATGGTTCAAGTGATACGTGAAATCACAGATGCTATTGGCCTGGACGGGATGTTGGGTGGTCAGGTGGCCGATGTGACCGGTGAGAATAAAGAACCTTCAGCAGAGATAGTCAGGTATATTCATTCGAGGAAAACGGGCAAATTTATCCGGGCCTCACTTAAGGCGGGTGGTATAGCAGCAGGTGCACCTGAAAATATTCTTGACGTATTTCACAGTGTGGGGGACAAGATTGGTCTGACATTTCAGATAGTTGACGATATCCTCGATGAAATTGGTGATAAAAGCAAGCTCGGTAAGAGTGTTGGGAAGGACCGCGAGAGTGGTAAGCAGACCTACGTTCGCGTCTTTGGACTGGAGAAGGCAAAGAAAGAGGCAAGCCGGCTGGCAAGTGAGGCAATCTCTGAGGTTGAGGATACTTTTGGAAAGACGACAGGTGCTCCCCTCATTTCACTTATTAAATTTATCGTCGAAAGGAACTACTGAAATTTGCAGGTTATAATCCAGATTTTCACCAATAAATACTTTCTTGTACCACTACTGACGGGCTTCCTTGCTCAGATTTTCAAGTTTTTCCTATACTGGTACATCAACAGGGAAGCGGATTTTAGGTGGTTATTCTATACCGGGGGAATGCCCAGTGCCCATTCTGCCTCGGTGATGTCCCTATCAACAATAGTAGGAATTAACAAGGGTTTCGATTCCGTTATTTTTGGAGTAACATTATACTTCAGTCTCATCGTAATGTACGATGCGGCGGGACTTAGAAGGGCTGCGGGGCAGCAGGCACGTGTTATCAATAAAATGATGGAGGAGCTGAAAATTTCGCATAGGATAAGGGAGGAAAGGCTCAGAGAATTTTTAGGCCATACTCCTTTTGAAGTGCTTGTTGGTGCAATTTTTGGTATTTTAACAGGAATTTTGATGAGGTGAGAGAATGAACATTTACAGGATTCTTTATGAGCTTGCTTTCTTTACACCGCCCCTTTTGCTGGCACTTACGCTGCATGAATTTGCTCATGCCTACAGTGCTTATAAATTAGGCGATCCAACGGCAAAGATCCTTGGGAGAATGACACTGGACCCCTTCAAACATATCGATATCATCGGCCTTATCATGCTCTTTCTTGTCCATATTGGATGGGCAAAGCCTGTACCTGTGAATTACAATAACCTCCGTAAACCCAAACGTGATGTAATGATCGTGGCTTTTGCGGGACCTTTTATGAATCTGATAAGCGCTGTGATCGGGGGCATAATCTACCGTTACACGAGCCAACTCGCTTTGCCAAAATATCTGGCACCTTTAAATGACATGCTACTCATATTTGTGCTCATCAGCCTTATCCTTGCGTTTTTCAATCTGATTCCGGTACCACCCCTTGATGGCTGGCGTATCGTCTCAGCCTATACGAAGCCCGAGAAGCTCAGGGTGTACGAAACTTATGGGGTTATTTTGCTGCTTCTTTTATTCTTCTCCCCATATCTCATAGGGGTGGATGTTCTGGGCATGTACCTAAGGCCACTTGTTGGTATTTCAACAAAATTAATAATTGGCGTTGATCTTTCAAAATTCTTCATCTAAAAAGGAGTGGATTATGGAAACTCAGAATCTGGGACATTCATCGTTTGAGATTTTGAAAAAAGCGCGCGAGCTTGAAAGACAGGGGAAGAAGGTTATCCATCTCCACATCGGGGAGCCAGATTTCAAGACTCCTGAGAACATAATCAAGGCCGCTTATGAGGCCATGGAGGAAGGGTTCACCCACTATACTGATCCGCAGGGGTTCCTTGATCTTCGTGAGGCAATCGCCTGGTATCAGGAGAAATACAGGGGTAGAGAGATTTCTCCCGAAAGAATAATTGTCACTCCGGGCGCCAAAATGATGATACTTTATTCCCTTCTTGTTACAGTTGAGCCTGGAGATGAGGTAATTTACCCGGACCCTGGATATATGTCGTATCATACCCATATATTGCTTGCCGGCGGGAAGCCCGTGCCCTGGAAACTCTCCATGGAGAAAGGATTTAAGCACGAGCCCGAAACGCTAAAATCGCTGATCACGGAAAAGACGAGGGCACTGATTCTCAATTTTCCCCACAATCCCACAGGTGTAACAATCGATCGAGAAACACTAAAGGAGATCATTGATATTGCAGTGAAGCATGGAATTTACATAATTTCCGACGAAATCTATTCCCGCATTTTGTTTGAAGGTGAGCACGTAAGTGCATTTAGCTTTGAGGGGGCGGATGACCTCTTATTCTTGATTGATGGATTCTCCAAAACCTATGCAATGACGGGATGGAGGATTGGATATGGGATTATACCCAAGAGATTTGTGGGGAAGGTTGTGAAACTTCAGACGAATACTGTTTCCTGTGCTACATCTTTTGTTCAGAAGGCTGCAATAGAGGCGATAAAAGGTCCGCAGGATTCGGTGGACTTTATGGTGGGAGCTTTTAAGCGTAGAAAGGGCCTTGTGGTCTCCATGCTAAAAGGGAAGCTGGATTTTGTGGAGCCTCATGGAACTTTTTACATCTTTCCCTATGTAGGAGTGGATTCTGAGAGTTTTGCTCATTTCCTGTTAGATGAGTATCAGGTAGCGGTTCTCCCGGGCTCTTATTTTGGGGGAACGAAGAAATTTATAAGAATCTCTTTTGCCAACAGTGACGAAAACATCCGCGAAGGCATATCACGTCTATTAGAAGCGATTGCGAGATTTAAGGAAGGGGGCTAAGGAGTTAAGTATTTTTCATAGAAATATTTAAACGACTTGTTTCTTCTCGTTGCCTCTTCATGTGAATAGACTTTGAGTATTTCCATCATAAAATCAATTCTCGAGTCGAATTTTCCTGGGATTAATTTGTTAAATTGCTCCTTTGTAACCTCATCTGTTACTCTAATAAATGGAATTCCCAATGAATGGCAATCCTCAGCTTTTACCCCTGCCAGATACCAACTCTCAATCTCCTTGACTACAACCACGATATTATCCTCACTGATATTGCCAATTTCCCTGATAACCCTGAATTTTTTATCGGAAACACGAGGTGAGTTATTTATGTCTGTAAGGAATATATAATCTGCCCCCATTGATTTTATGCTACGGATAAAGTTTTTTAACTTTTTCTTTTGTTTTTGGCTATACTTGTAAATTTTTACGTACAAAAATTTCTTGCTTAATTTCGGGATTATGATATGCTCGAAGAAATTCTCATCATCATTACCTTCAACAAAAATAAAGAGCCTTTTGTAGGAACTCATCTATCAAATTTCCAGTAGATTTTGAATGAAGAGCTCCTCAACACCTATTTCGTTTTCAAGAAAAGCTTTGAGTACATCCTTATCTGCAGGTCTTGTTATTCTGGAAAAACCATTCTCATCACGGGAAATAAGAAGCAAATTGTCAATATCAACGTATTTTATAACTTCTGGGTTGTGCGTGGTAATTAGAATTTGTTTTTTCTGAGAAGCGTCTTTAATCATCTCCACAACTTTTGAAATTAATGATGGATGTATATTCCTTTCAGGTTCTTCAATAATAACCAGGGGATTCTTCTCAAAATGAAGAGCGATTATCAAAGCAGTAATGTTTATGGTGCCATCAGAGATCAATGAGGCAGGAATGAATTCTTTTTCGAAGTACGACTCTTTTAATTTGAACAGCAGGGACTTGTCTGCAAACTTCTCAACATCAATGCTCTCAACAAATGGTAGAAAGTATTGCAGCAAATTTAAAAGCTTCCTCCTTTTATCTTTGTCCGCCAAGATGTTCTTTAAAACGATTGAGAGATTACTCCCATCTTCCTCGAGCTGAGCTTTTCCTGTTATAGGTGCTGCCTTTTTGGGTAACTTGGGATCGAAATCAAAAATTGAAATATCAGTAAAAATTTCTTTTACCGGGAAGTACATAAAAGGGGTTTCAAGCAAAAGTGTATTGTGAGTAAAATCTATTTCCTTAAAAAACGGTGGGAAGAAAGTATCTTCGTCAAACTTTATATCACCATCCTTTTCAAGGTGCACTTTAAATTTTTTATTGTTTTTCCAAACAGTAATTTGGCCTTTACCAATTAAGTCTCCTTTTTTCAACTTATCTTCAAGAGTAAAAAACTTTAGTTTCTGAGTTAGTCTGTCCTGTTGTACCCTGTAACCCACTTTTCTTGTATAAAATTTAATCGAGAATTCGTATATTGTTTCTTCAATCTCTACCAATCTTCTTTTTTCACGATTTTCACGAATAACTCTTCCAAATTTTGCATCAGAGACGATTTTTATTGTCATATTTCTGGATGCTCCAACTTTCATGTTCCTCAAGTACTCTATACCGCCCTGAAGTGATATTGCATTTTCCAAACCGGATTGGGCTATATCTCTTATGAACCTGAATACACTTATGAAGTTGGATTTACCCGACGCGTTGGCTCCAATAAGGACATTAAATTTACGTAACTTAACGTCAACTTCCTCAAAACTTTTAAAGTTCACAACTTTTATACTTTTCATGATGCCTCCGTTTAGATTATTAAGCACCTTGTTTTCTGTTTCAAATGTTCCAGTTCTTATGAATACCCCCACTATAAATTCAATATGGCCCAATTCCTCCGTTGTAATTTAGACATTTTCCCCAGCATAATAATGCGATGAAGACTTTTAGGGAGCTTTATTATGCCCTGCCGAGGTTGAGAGAGCTGGCTTTTTCGGGTCCCCCGCTCCAGAGATGGCGAGAAAAATCCGTTAAAAGCATTTTCCACATACTTAAAAATTCAGGGATAAAAAAGGGAACACTGCTCGAGGTGGGTTGTGGAGCAGGATTTCTCGCAAGAAAGTTAGGCGTTCACTTCCCATCATTAAATACCCTCGCCATCGATATTTCCCCTGAACTTATTAACTGGGCCAAAAGGAGAAAAAATCCCCCCAACGTTAATTTCATGGTTCAGGATTTCTTAAATTTCCAGGGAGAATTTGATGTTGTAATATCAATGGAAGTCATGCCGGTTATAGGTGGACTTGGTGATAAATTCCTTGATCAGTTTGCAAAAGTTACCAAACCCGGTGGACTACTCATTTTGACCCATTTACGACCCAATCTTTACACGAGACTTTACAGAAAGTTCTGGAAAACATTTAAAATCGGGGAAATCGTGGGTGAGCATCCAGAGGAATTTTTGAAAAAAGTTGAGAAGCGGGGTTTTTCAGGTTACTATTATTCACTTGACTATCTGGAGGGAAAGTATATGGTGGTAATGCGGAGGGGTGGCCGAGTGGATGAAGGCGCGCGATTCGAAATCGCGTATCCCCGTAAAAGGGGGTCGTGGGTTCGAATCCCACCCCCTCCGCCATAATTAACAAAGGAGTCGCAGGATGAATGAGGTTATCGAAAAACTCAAGGT